>CANGCT010000121.1 GCA_947452415.1 Flavobacteriaceae bacterium | reverse complement strand
TCTTCCTTCTTCTTCTTCGTAAGAAACTTTATCACCTTCATTTAGTGATTCAGCTTTAATACCTGTTGCGTGAACGAAAATGTCTTTTCCATTTTCATCATCTGTAATGAATCCGTAACCTTTAGACTCATTGAAAAATTTAACTGTACCTGTGCGCATTTTGTAATGTAAAAAATTAATAATGGCCAAAGATATACTTATTTCTGACACAGCAAACAAAAATTGAATAAAATTTTAAATTATTTTTAACAACCAATATTTATAAATAAATGATTTTCAGATAAATATTTGAATTATGTTTAAAATTATAAGTAAATAAATAGCTATTTATAATTTTTTAAATAGCTGTTTTATAAGTAGTTGCGAATTTAACATAAATTACTTTAAAGTCACATTTATGTGTAATTCTTTTAATTGTGTGTCATCAATTACTGACGGAGCATCAATCATAACGTCTCTTCCAGAGTTGTTTTTTGGGAAAGCAATAAAGTCTCTAATGGTTTCTTGACCACCTAAAATTGCTACTAATCTATCCAATCCGAAAGCTAATCCTCCGTGTGGTGGCGCGCCAAATTGGAAGGCATCCATCAAGAAGCCAAATTGATTGCGGGCTTCTTCTTCTGTGAAACCTAAATATTTAAACATTAATTGTTGCGTAGCTTTATCGTGAATACGAATAGATCCACCACCAATTTCATTTCCGTTCAATACCATATCGTAGGCATTAGCACGAACTTTCCCAGGATTGGTTGCCAACAATTCCATGTCTTCTGGTTTAGGAGAAGTAAATGGATGGTGCATGGCGTGCCATCTTCCAGATTCTTCGTCCAATTCTAATAATGGAAAATCCACCACCCATAAAGGCGCAAATTCTGCAGGATTTCTTAATCCTAATTGAGTTGCGAGTTCCATTCTAAGTGCTGAAAGTTGGGTTCTAGTTTTATCTGCAGGACCAGATAATACAAAAATCATATCGCCGGCTTTGGCTCCTGTGATTTTAGCCCATTGTGCTAAGTCATTTTGATCGTAGAATTTGTCTACAGAGGATTTATAACTTCCATCTTCTTCGCATTTTACATATACCATTCCAGTTGCTCCAACTTGAGGGCGTTTTACCCAGTCAATTAAAGCATCAATTTCTTTACGAGTATAGGTTGCGCAACCAGGTGCTGCAATTGCAACTACTAGTTCTGCACTATTGAATACAGAAAATTCTTTGTTTTGTGCTACGGCATTCAATTCGCCAAACTCCATTCCGAAACGGATGTCTGGTTTGTCATTTCCGTACGTTTTCATGGCATCATCGTAGGTCATTCTTGGGAATTTCTCTACTTCAATCCCTTTTATTTCTTTTAGCAAATGACGGGTCAATCCTTCAAATACATTTAAAATATCTTCTTGTTCTACAAATGCCATTTCGCAATCGATTTGTGTAAATTCAGGTTGTCTATCGGCACGTAAATCTTCATCTCGGAAACATTTCACAATTTGAAAATATTTATCCATTCCGCCAACCATCAACAATTGTTTGAAGGTTTGAGGTGATTGCGGAAGTGCATAAAATTGTCCTTCATTCATTCTGCTTGGCACTACGAAATCACGTGCACCTTCGGGAGTAGACTTAATTAAGTAAGGCGTTTCAACTTCGCAAAAATCTAAATTTGAAAGATAATTTCTTACTGCTTGTGCTACTTTATGACGAAAAAGTAAACTATTTTTTACCGGATTTCTTCTAATATCCAAGTATCGGTATTTCATTCGGATGTCTTCACCACCATCCGTTTCATCTTCAATAGTGAAAGGAGGAGTTAGTGATGCATTTAGAATAGTCATTTCGGTAACTAGAATTTCAATTTCTCCAGTTGCTATATTTTTATTTTTGGCTTCCCGCTCAATAACAGTACCTTTAATTTGAACTACAAATTCTCTTCCAAGTGTTTTAGCCAATTCGAAAACCGATTTTTCAGAACGACTTTCGTCAAATAATAATTGCGTTATGCCATAACGGTCGCGCAAATCTACCCAATTCATGAATCCTTTATCTCTTGATTTTTGAACCCATCCGGCAAGGGTAACTTCAGTATTAATATGACTAGCGTTCAATTCGCCACAATTATGACTTCTATACATTGGAATTTAATTTTTGCAAAAGTAAAAAACTTCCAACGAAATAAATACTAAAAATTTTCTTAATGATGAAATGCTCCTAAATAAAATTAGTTACTTTTGGTTTTATAAAATTTTAAAAATGATATTATGAAAAAAAATTTATTTGTTTTATTTGCTATAATTATGGCAAATACCGGCTTTGCTCAAGAAATGGTAGCATTACGTGCGGATATCGCCAATAGAAATGGGGATGCGATTTTTATTAAAACTCCTGCAGGAAAGACTTTAAAAGAAATAAAAATAGATGATAAAGGAATATTCAATAGTTCCTTTTCTGTTGAAACCGGATTGTATCTTTTATTTGACGGATCTGAATATACTATTGTATATCTTAAAAATGGGTTTGATCTATCTCTAAAAATGGATGCTAAAAATTTTGACGAAAGTATTACATACACTGGAAAAGGAGAAAAAGAGAATAATTATTTAGCCCAAAAATCACTTATAAATGAAAAGTATGAGTCTAAAATGGGAGAAGTTAAAGATAAAGAAACTTTTGAAAATTTAATTTCAAGTTTTAAAAAAGAGTTCCAAGTTAAGTTAGACGCAGGAGGATTTGACACAGATTTTGTTAAAGAAGCTAATAAATTGATAGAAAGTGAAAGCAAAAATATGCAAGCTCAATTTGATGTAGTTATGAAAATGGCAAAAATTAATGGCTCCGTTGCTCCTAATTTTAATTATGAAAATGTTGCTGGAGATAAAACTAAACTAGAAGATTTACGAGGAAAGTATGTTTATATAGATGTATGGGCAACTTGGTGCGGACCTTGTAGAGGAGAAATTCCTTCATTAGCAAGAGTAGAAGAAAAATATAAAGGAAGAAACATTGTTTTTGTAAGTATCTCTGTGGATGAAGATAAAGATCATGATAAGTGGAAAAAATTCGTCTCGGATAAACAATTAGGAGGCATTCAATTATTCGCAGATAAAAACTGGAATTCCGAATTTATTACTGCTTTCGGAATTAATTCTATTCCGAGATTTATCTTAATTGATCCTAAAGGAATTGTTATTAATGCAGATGCTCCTAGACCATCGGAACCTCAATTGCAAGAAAAATTGGATAGTTTATTGAAGTAATATCAATTACTATTAAACTGAAAAAGGTCGTTTCAAATTAATGAAACGACCTTTTTAGTTTAACCAATATTTAGATTATTCTTCCGAACTAAGTCTTGCTTGTCTTTTATCACGTAACCAATATTTGGTTCTTTTTACTAAATAGAACATTACTGGAACCATAACTAGAGTAAGCACCGTAGCATAGGTTAACCCGAAGATAATTGTCCAGGCTAAAGGCCCCCAAAACATTACATTATCACCACCCATAAATAAGTGTGGATTCAATTCGGTTATTAAAGAGAAGAAGTCAAAGTTTAACCCAATCGCTAATGGAATTAATCCTAAAACTGCGGTCAAGGCAGTCAATAATACGGGACGCAAACGTGATTTACCAGATTCTATAATTACTTCTTTTATTTCTTCTAAAGATAAATCATCGTGACTTTCTAAATGTTTATCGGCAACTTTCTTGTCTAATAATAGTACAAAGAAGTCCATTAATACAATTCCGTTTTTCACCACAATTCCCGCAAGTGAGATAATTCCCATCATGGTCATCAAGATAACAAAATCCATATTGGCAATAACATAGCCGTAAAATACACCACTAAAACTTAGTATTACGGTAAACAAAATCACCATAGTTTTAGAAACAGAATTAAACTGCAATACAATAATGATGGTAATTCCTGCCAAGGCTAAAAACAGAGCATACATCAAGAAACTTTGGTTTTTCCCTTGTTCTTCTTGAACTCCAGAGAACGAATAAGTAGTTCCTTTAGATAATTCGTATCCTTTTAATTCGGTTTGAATTTGTTTGGTAATTGCATCGCCATTATAACCAGTTAAAACATTGGAATAAATAGTCATTATTCGTTTTTGGTTTTTTCTTTTAATTTGATTATAAGTTGTCGTTTTTTCGGTTTGAGAAACAGCAGAAATAGGCACTTGCACTATTTGTCCGTTGTTCTGATTTCTAAAAGTTAACGATTGGTTGAATAAGATGTTCTCGTTCTTGCGTTGATCATCTTGCATACGCATCGTAATTTTATAATCGTCATCTCCTTCTTTAAAAGTAGAGATTTCTTGGCCATAAACCGACCGTCGTAAGTTGAATCCCAATTGTCCTGTAGAAACACCCAAACTTCCTGCGTTAACACGATCTACTTTTACTTCAAGTTCTGGACTTTCTTTATTGACATCTACATTTAATCTTTCGATTCCAGGTATGTTTTTAGAATCGATGAACGTAATCATTTTAGCGGCTTCTTTAAGCATCACATCATAATCGGTTCCAGATAATTGGATACTAATTGGATATCCAGCAGGTGGCCCGTTGGCATCTTTTTCTACCGTAACTTTTGCACCCGCAATGCCTTTTACTTTACCTCGAATTTCTTCTAGAACATCCGTTGTGTTGATGCCTCTTCGGAATTTAAATTCGGAGAAATTCACAGTTACTTTACCTTTATAAGGCGTTTCGGAAGCCGATCCAGCATCTACATTTGGATTTCCTGCACCCTTTCCTACTTGTGATACAATAGATTCTGCCAAGAAATTTTTATTGGTTTTAGGATCTTCTATATATTTGCTAAGAATAGCAATTACTTGTTTTTCTACAAAAAGTGTGGCTTTATTGGTTTTTTGAATGTCGGTTCCTTGCGGATATTCAATATAAGTTATTACTTGTCTCGGGATATTTTCTGGGAAGAACAATACTTTTCTAGGGAAAATTCCCAATAAAACAAAAGAGAAAATTAACATTCCAATAATGGTTCCAAGAGCAATCCACGATCTTTTTCCAGTTAGAATTTTACCTAAAAAAGTTTTGTATTTTTCTTCCATCCTTGGAAAAAAACTATGTTGAAAATCTTGCGTCCATTGGTATATTTTGATTTTATACAACCACATTAATCCCAATGAAATTATTGCTAAATGCCCGATGGCTTTTGCAAAAGTCGAATCGTAGATATTTCCAAGTAAAACAAAAACAAAACCAATAATGGTAAAAATAATGGAATATTTTTTTGCTGATTTCTTAGTCACATTTTTATCTTCAATATCCATCGAACCACCTGTCATGGCAGCATTTACTACCATTGCTACAAATAACGAAGCCGATAATGTAATGGTTAATGTGATAGGGAAGTATTTCATGAATTTACCCATCGTTCCAGGCCAAAGTGCAAATGGCAAAAATGCCATAAGGGTTGTAGCCGTTGAAGAAATTACCGGCCAAGCGATTTCGCCAATACCAATTTTGGAGGCTTGAACGCGGTTCAATCCTTTTTTCATGTTGGCAAAAACGTTATCGACCACTACAATTCCGTCGTCTACAAGCATTCCTAATCCCATTACTAATCCGAACAAAACCATCGTGTTTAAAGTCAATCCCAATGCCGAAAGAATCGTAAATGCCATCAACATCGATAACGGAATTGCTGCTCCAACAAACAAAGAATTACGCAGTCCCATGGTAAACATCAAAACAATCATAACAAGCACAATTCCGAAGATAATATGGTTAGAAAGTTCGCTTACTTGGTGTTCCACACGCGACGATTGGTCGTTAGTAAGTTCTATTTTTAAGTTAGAAGGTAAATAAGAGGTTTTTGCTTTTTCTAGTTTTTCTTTCACCTGTTCAATAGCCGAAATCATGTTTTGACTGGCACGTTTTTTCACGTTAAGCATCACTACTTCAGTTCCTTTTTCACGTGCATAGGTAGTTTTTTCTTTTTCTTTGAAACTTACAACTGCAATGTCTTTAAGGTAAACGGTTCCACCATACGATTTTACAACAATGTTCTCTAGTTCTTTAGGATCTTTAATTTCTCCAACAATTCTAATATTGTTTCGAGAACCTTGGGACACTAAATTTCCGCCAGAAAGCGTCATGTTTTCGTATTTAACAGCATTTTGAATTTCGTCAAACGATACTTGAGCAGCCGTCATTTTGAAAATATCTACAGCAATTTCAACCTCTTTATCATCCACCCCTAGAATATCCACTTTTTTCACTTCGGGAACTTCTTCAATATCATCTTGAAGTAATTCGCCGTATTTTTTAAGTTGTTGTGTGGTATAATTCCCTTCAAGATTGATGTTTAAAATTGGCACTTCTTCCGAAATATTTAATTCAAAAACATTCGGTTCTACTTTGCTTCCGTTATCTAGGTTTGGCCAATTGGTGTCGGCTTTTACCACATCTACCTTATCTTTAATTTTGGTTTTGGCAACATCAATAGTTATTTTGTCTGCAAATTCTACTACAATCATTCCATAATCTTGAAACGAACTTGAAGTTATTTTCTCAACACCAGAGATATTTTTAAACTCTTTTTCGAGAGGTTTAATAACCAATTTCTCTACATCTTCGGCAGAGTTTCCAGGAAATACAGACGAGATATATACTTTGTTTTCGATGATTTCCGGAAAATCTTCTCTAGGCATTGTAACATAGGCAATAATTCCTGTTACAACAATCAATAAGGTCAAGATGTACACCGTAACCCGATTGTCTACAGCCCAACTCGATATGCTAAATTCTTTGTTTTTGTGACTCATTTTTTTTAGGTTATGAGGTTATTTGTATATAAGCTTAAGAACAAATTATTTTGGTAATTGCGATTTATGCAAACCATCAATCAACAAAGTTACCTCTGTTATTTTTTCTCTAATTTCAATGTATTTTTTTTCTTCGATGTATTCAAAGTCAAATGATAATATTACTTGATTTAATAATTCTAATGCTGAACCAAAGGATATTTCTGTAAATCGAGCTTTGTCTTTCATTGAACTTCTTCCAGAACCTTCTGCTAAATTTGAAGCTATAGAAACTGAACATCTTCTCATCTGACTTGTCATTCCAAAAAGTTCCT
>CANGCT010000120.1 GCA_947452415.1 Flavobacteriaceae bacterium | reverse complement strand
CTTTCGATCCCATAAAAAAGTTGTTGTTAAAAAGTTCCCAAATTTACATTTTTTTCTTATTTAAAGAAATATAAAAACAAAAATAAATAAATCCACAAGAAATCAAGAAAGTGCCAATACATTGCACCTAGCTCAATACCAAGAAATTGAGATGAATTGTACTTTTGTTTAAAATGATTATAAATTATAATTAATAGTGAAATGATTCCTCCTGATAGGTGTGCAAGGTGCACGTAGACCAAAACATACAAGAAAGAAATGGTAATTGAACCCGCTCCTCCAACAGGATATAGATGATTTTCAAACAATTGTGAAAATCCTTGAAATTGAAAGTATACAAAGATCAATCCTAAAGCTAAAGTAGTCCACAACAAATAGGTTGTAGCTTTTCTATTGTCTTTTTGAATTGCTTTTTTAGCCAAATGCATTGTAATGCTGCAAAGGATAATTACCCCTAAACTAAAGAAAAAAGAGGTTGGTAATTGGAAATCTTTCATCCAATCGGGTCTTGACTTGCTAACTACTAGAGCACTGGTTAATCCAGCAAACATCATGGTCATGCTTATCATTGCAAAAATCAACAAGAGTTTGAAGGATCTTGCAGAACGCAATTTATATTCTTCGTTTGTCATCATAACTATCTTAAAAATTTATCAATTATATATATAATTTGTAATAATGTAATATAGGAAACGCTCACCAACATTAAGGAGCGCGCCGCTTTAGGAGTTCTGGTTTGGTATAGTTTTACAGCATAAAGCAACATCCATAATCCTAGAATGAATACTAATATTGCCGATACTAGACTAATATGCAACTGTCCTGTGTAACCTAGGTATGGTAAAAGAGAGGCTAAAATTAACCAAAGGGTATATAAAATTATTTGAGTAGCAGTTTTGGTATCTTTTTTTCCAGTTGGAAGCATAAAAAAACCAGCCTTTTCATAATCTTCAAATAAAAACCAACCTATTGCCCAAAAATGAGGAAACTGCCAAAAAAATTGAATTAAAAATAAGGTGCCAGCTTCAATACCAAAATGATCGGTAGCAGCAACCCATCCTAACATGAATGGAATTGCTCCGGGAAATGCACCAACAAAAACAGAAAGTGGTGTAATGGTTTTTAATGGGGTATAAATGCTAGTATATAAAAATATAGATATCGCTCCAAACATTGCTGTTTTTGGATTGATTAAATATAATAATATCAAGCCAATAATGGTTAGCAAACTGGCAACAAACAATGCCACATTGGGAGACATTCTTCCCGAAGGCACTGGACGATTTTTAGTTCTATCCATTAAGGCATCTAAGTCTTTCTCTATCACCTGGTTGTAAGCATTGGAAGCGCCAACCATGCAATATCCTCCTACAGCTAGCATAATTAAAGTAAGCCAACTAAAAGGATGATCCAAATTAAAACCTAAAATATACCCAGCAATAGAAGAAAAAACAACGCTAATTGCTAATCCTGCTTTAGTGATTTGTTTAAAATCGTGGTAGATTTTTATAAGAGAAAAATTAGATTGAAGTGTTTCCAAAAGGTTTTACTATTAAAACTTTTGCAAAAGTAGTTTATCAAAAAGGATTTGACAAAAAACAAACCATAAATTTAGAAAATGAAACCCTTTTTTTTAATAATCAAAATACCAATTAAAAATATCACAGCGCAATCCTAAAGAAACCCATGTGGTACTTTCTTTTTTAACCAATTCGGTTTCTACAATTGGCTTAAAATTTCTATAAATAATACTTCCGAAGAGTTTTAAATTAGTTGCAGGATTTATCACGTAACCCGCTTGTAAATCGGCAATAAAAATAGAAGTTCTGTTTCCTTGTCCAACCACTACATCGGTATCATAAGGACGATTATCACTGTAACTTAAATAAATATTTCCACCATAGTTATTGGTATCGGTTGCAGTGTTATAATCAAGTCCTCGAATCCCCATAGTAAGTTTGGCATCTGCAAAATATCTTCCCTTATGGTATCGTGCAATAGCAACCAACTCTTTGGCATTACCTCCCCAAGGATGTCCCATGCTTTGATTATAAGAACCATAATTAGTCAATACATCACTATGAGAATACACATAAGGACGAATGTGATTGTATTCTAACTGCAATACTAAATTTGGAATATTTAAAGCATTAAAATATTTCACTCCAAGTTGGTAGGCAAACTTATTTTTCCAACTATTATTTTGCGCTTTTACTTCACTAAAAGAAAACTCATCAATTAAAAATTGACCGTAAAAATTGAATTGATTGTTCCATTTATACTTATAAGTCAACCCTAAAAGGGCATTACCACTTTTAGAAGAAGAAGCAAATTCTACCGAACGGTAAAAAATTATAGGATTAACAAAACTCATATCAAATCCGCGATTGTTTTGATTGGCCCAAACTACCGATTCGAAAAAACCTAAATTAAATCGTTTGGAGATATTCCAACTTAAGTAGTGGTTTGCCATAAATTTAGTTGCATACGTTTTATCTACCATGGCATCCTTCCTTACATCTTTAAGCCACATATAGGTATTGGTATATTTAATTTTCCAAAAGGTGGTATTCAATTTTACATACGGATAAGGTGCTGCACCATCCCCTAAAAGCAAGGAACGGTAACCATCACCAATAAAATTTCTCCCGTAACCCATTTGCAAATCGAAAAACTTACTTGGCGAATAGGTTAAATTGGCTTCTGCCGATGGAAAATCGTAAGCATCGGTTTTAAATCTTTTAGCAATTCCAATTCCAGGAATAATTGCAGGATCACCAACAGCTGGAAAATCGGCTGGTACCGAGCCAATTGGGTGCAAAGATTCTGCATAATTATTAAAATAATCGGCAAACCTTCCTTGGCTTTCAAAAATGGTTGTAGTGAAATTTATTTGACTTCCCAATCCGCCACGAATCTGAATTCCACGCGTATTTACATAAGTATAACTAGAAGCACTTGGAGAACTTTTCCCCATTTGTAAATCAAAAATTGGATTCATTGTAAACCAATAATCTTTTCCTTGAATGGCAACTGTGTTTTCATTCCAAATTTTCTTACCCCACCAAGTGGTTTTATTCTTCATCAATTTCTCGTTTTCGGCAGACAAATTATAATATTTAGAAACCTCGGCATAGGTAAATGGTTTGGATGCAGTATGATTATTGCTTCCAACTTGATTCAGTGCACCATCAAATTGAGCATAATAACTATGTGAAAACGGAATATTTAAATGGCTTTGAAACTGTGGATTGTTAAATTTTTGGTACGAAATACTATCCAATTCCGTTAGTTCTTTGTTTCGGTTTGCTTTTATAAATGCTGCCGAATCTTCTTGCAAAGATGTATCAACTTTTGTTTCTGAAGGATTCTGTAACGGAATTGCAATTTTAATAGTATATTTTGCATAAGTAGGAGCTCCGTTAAATATTGCCGGACTCACTTTGGGCATTTTGTCAAAAACTCGTTGACTTTCTTTTTTTAAATCGGCATCATTAGCATCAATATAAAGTACTTTAAAAGTTCCTTTTACATCAACTTCAAAAAGCATTAGGATAGTGCCTTTATAATTAGAACTTTTTAATTTATCGGAAACTTGAAAATTATTGTATACAAAAGTTTGTACTTGATTGTAAAAACAAGATTCCAATTCTTTGCCTTGCAGTTTTTCGCAACTAGAAAAAACAGGTACTTGTTCACTGCTTTTTTGCGCAAAAGAAACAAGAAAATTTAGTAATAAGACTACAACTGTAATTTTTTTAATCATCTTAATAATATCAAATTAATAATCGCTACTTGCGATATGTCCGTTTGCAATAGCTTTAGCAGAAGAGGTTCCAATTCTTTTCACTCCCAAACGAATCATTTCAAGGGCTTCCTCATAAGTTCGTACTCCCCCTGCTGCTTTTACAGGAAGTGGAAATGCATTTTCAAGCATCACAATAATGGTTGGAACTGTTGCTCCGTTGGGAAAACCTTCTTCTGTTTTATAAAAACCTGTAGACGATTTTACGAAAACGGAAGAAAAACATTCTTCTTTAAAATTGGACATTACTACATTTTTAATCAATGCCGAAAGTTGAATAATTTGATCGCCACTTAAAGCGGCTACCTCAATAATCCATTTCACAATTTTATGATGGGATAATCCTAATTTAGTTCCTTCTAAAATTTCATTTTTCACCAAATCTAGATCCCCTCTTTTATAGGCTTCGTAGTTACATACAAAATCTAAATCGTCGGCACCATCCTCAATTGCTTGATATGCCTCGGCAAGTTTTTCTTCTAAAGTAAATGTTCCCTCTGGAAAACCAATCACGGTTCCAATGGTTACTTTAGAGTTGGCGTCTTTAATCATTTTATCTGCCAATTTTACCATATCTGGACGAATCATAATTAGTTTAAAACCTTCTTCAATAGCTTCTTTAATAAAGTCTGCCACTACTCTTGTGTTTTCAACTACTGAAAGACCAGCTTGTTCAGGTGTTTTAAGATATGTGGAATCTAGATATTGTTTGATCTTCATGGGTATTTTTTGTAAACGATAAAGGTACAAAAAAACTGTATCTTATTTTGTAGATGCCAAAAATAGGAAATATGTGGTATTTAACTATAGATTTATATTGTGAATTTTCAGGAGCGAAAGGGTAGGCATTTTAGTACACGTCATTCCCGCTTTTCGCACCGCATGGCGGATTGCTTCAATCGGGGCTAAGCGGGTTATGTCTTTTGTGAAATAAAAATTTCGAAACAGCAACAAAAAACTACAACTTTTTTATCATTGTAGTATGTGTTTGTTTTTGCTCTCTTTGTAGACACGGAATGCAATTCCTCGCTATCCGTTGTGGGACATATCCGAGCCATCAGGGGCTCACGTTTCTATAGATCCCGCTCCCCGAAGCGTTCTTTAGAACCGAGATGCTCTGCGATGGTCTCCCGACCTCGCAGCAAAAATATAAATTCCATTTAATAATCATTATATCTAGCAAAATTATCCCCCGCTCCCCGAAGCGTTCTTTAGAACCGAGATACTCTGCGATGGTCTCCCGACCTCGCAGCAAAAATATAAATTCCATTTAATAATCATTATATCTAGCAAAATTATTCAAATTTAATACATCAACAACTGGATTGTCTGCCTTTTCAATAGTGAGTAAACCACAATCGTTTACATAATTACTTGCGCTTGAATATATATAATGCGATGCCTTTGCTACAACTCCAGCTCTAACTGGGTTCAAATGAATATAATCTAATTTTGACCACATAAACTTATTCGTATAAATCTCTTCGGGATGGTTACCATATTGCCAAAATTGAAAGTTTTTATTTCTAGAGTGGCTTTCTGTTGCCAATTTAAATCGCTCTAACATCCATTCGCGTCTACTCTCTGGTTCTGTTTGAATTTTTTCTAAAATAGATTTGGCAGTGAATTTTTTAAAATCACGAATTAAATCCGACAGTTTCCCTTCCTTTGATTGCGCTATAAAATGAATATGATTACTCATTATTACATAGCCGTACAAAATCATACCTTTGTTTTGAATACAAAAATCAAAACATTCTATAACTAAATCCCTATAGTTCTTTCTTGAAAAAACATCTATCCAATCTATTATAGTAGCGGTAATAAAATGCGGCAATGATTGATCTCTAATAACATATCCTTCTTTCATAAAATTGCTATTTACACAAAGCTAATAAAAAATCTGCAATTTTAAAATTGCAGATTTGATTTTCTTGTGGGGTGTGTTTGTGTTTGTGTTTGTGTTTGTGGCTACGAGGTCAGGAGACCTCGCAGAGCTCACGTTTCTATAGAACACTTCGGGGAGCGGGGACCTCGCAGAGCTCACGTTTCTATAGAACACTTCGGGGAGCGGGAGTAATAAAGATAAAAAAACTGCAACTTTTTAAGATTGCAGTTGTATTGAAACTATTTATTTAAAACTTCATTAAAAACTATTGGAACTTTATTTTTAGATTTAATAACACCATTATAAACTTCATAACCATTTTCTTGAATGGTTTGTAAATCTGTTCTTGAAATTTGTTTTTTGTAATTCATTCCATCACTATACATTAAAAGTTCTGCAAAATATTTTTGATTAGCATCTAAATCTACACTATAGTTTGTTTCTTCCAATCTATTACCAAAGGGAAGTACAATAAACCACTCAAAATATAAAGTTTCATCTGGATGAATAATAAAGTTTTTACTATTCATTTTATGCCCATAATTATAATTTAAATAATCTAAATAGAGATATTTAGATTCAAAACCCATAGATGGAGATCTTGCTTTTACATTAACATTTTTACCTTCTTGATCTTCAATTCTAACAAAAGCTCTGTCAACTTTAATATCATTATCAAAATCATTGTTAAAACCTTCTAGATTAAAGTAGTATGTTTTACTTGTGTTATTAATTAATTTATATACTAAAATAGTTCTTGCTTCTTTTATAGCTACTTTATTATTTGGTATATAGTTTAAAAATTCATTTTTATTAACTTTTAAATAATTAATTTTTTCTGTTACTAACTCTATTTCAAGTTGTTCTTTTTTATTGCAAGAAGCAAGGATAAATACAATAAATATAAATATTTTTTTCATTTTATTATTTTATTAATGTCTGTCAAAAGGATATGCAATATCAATAAACCCACTAGGTTGATTACCTAACATATTAAACCAAACGGATCTAAAAAAATTTATATCATTTTCAACTCTCATTCTTAATTTATTATCACTTAAACGCCACTCAGTTGAATATGCCTGTCTTTCAGCTTCTCTATCAATCATTTTTGGGTAATAAATATCTTGATAAGCATGTGTTAGTTCATGAAAAATTGTAGAAGCTAATGTATAATTTGTTATTAAAGCTCCATTATAAATGCTTGTACCACCATTTTCAGTATATCCTCTTTCATTTGATGTACTATTTCCTGGATAAACCATTTTTGGAGAACCAGCCAACTTATAATATTCTTTTAATCCTTTTACGCTATTTATCATTTTATAAATTTCTCTTGTCACGTTGGAAAATCCGGTCAAATTGACCACCACTTTCCAGTCTAAATTGACCACCATTTCCGGAGCAAACTGACCACCACTTTCCAGTTTAAATTGACCACCTAATTTTGGGGGTAAATTGACAATAAAAAACTATTCACTTTTTTCATGTT
>CANGCT010000119.1 GCA_947452415.1 Flavobacteriaceae bacterium | reverse complement strand
CTCTTCTTAGTGATTTGAGTTCTTCCTGTTCTTACTAATTGTTGAATAGTTGGCATAATTAAATACTAAAAATTACTTGTTTATAAAATTCCCGCTTTTTACGGGGTTGCAAATGTAGTACTTTTTTTTTAATAAAAAAATCATAATCGATTAATTTTCAATAAGATTTCTTGATTTAAAAATTATATATTAAATTAGTATTATTTGCGTTATTTTTACAACGATAACAAAAATTCAAATAGTTGGCTCTCAAGCCCCGATTGAAGCAAGTATCCTTTTTATTTTTTTCATTAAAGCGTCTGGACTAAAGTAGATGTTATAAAAAAATAAAAAGATACTGCGAAAAGCGGGAATTGCCTTTACGGATAAAGCCAAATGTTTCGCTGCTAAAAAATACTAAAATTGCATAGATTTTTTTTTATTTTACTTTTTTTAATTTTCCTGAATGGCTTTGGGCAGCAACTGCATTTGAAAATTGTTGGAAAGAATGATTTGCAAACTAAGGCTATTGATTCGGTTGGGTATTCGAAATCGTTTGGGAATGCGAAGGGGATTTTGGACGAGACGAATTTGTTTTCGAAAAAGTTGCTTGAGGCTGGTTTTTTAGAGCAGGAGGTTTTGGAAAGTAGAAAACAAAATGACAGTACTTTTTTCTACTTATATAATATAGGTGCAAAAACGAATTTTGTACATATTTATATAGGTAAGGATTTGGGGATTGGAAATTGGAATTTGTATACCGTGAAAAATGACACTTTGAAATTGCCTTTTGGCGAAAGTGAAGCGTTCTTGAATTCGACTTTGAAAAAATTGGAAGCCAAAGGGTTTTCGATGGCGAAGGTGCAGTTGACGAACCTAAAACAACATGCCGATTTTGTAAGTGCCGATTTGAAAGTGACTTCCGACAAGAAACGACAGTGGAATGATATTGTAATTAATGGGTATGATAAATTTCCAAAAGGGTATAAAAACAACTTGAAACGGCTGTACAAGAAACGAGTTTTTAATCAGGAAAATTTAGAGAAATTGTATAAAGATATTGCGCAGTTCCAGTTTGTAAAACAGACTAAATATCCGGAGATTTTGTTCACTAAAGATTCTACTAAGGTTTTTGTGTATTTGGAAAAAGCAAAGTCGAACTCGTTTGATGGATTTATTGGTTTTTCTAACGATGAAAATAGGAAGGTGATTTTTAATGGGTATGTAGATTTGACTTTGAATAATGCCATGAATAGTGGCGAGAAGTTGGCGTTGTATTGGAAAAGTAATGGCAAGGACCAAAAGACGTTTCATGTGGAAGCCGAAATTCCGTATGTTTTTAAAAGTCCAATTGGAATGAAAGTGCAGTTGAACATTTTCAAGCAAGATAGTACATTTCAAAACACACAAACAGCAATAGATTTTGGGTATTATTTTAATTACAATACGAGGTTATATTTAGGATACCAATCAGCAGAATCGAGCGATATAAAAAACAGCAATACTTTGTTATTGAGCGATTATAAAAATAAATTTTATACAGGTAATTTTGAGTTTGTAGAATATAAAGAAGAAGATTTTTTGTTTCCCGAAAAAAGTAATTTTACTATTAAAATTGGAACCGGAAGACGGGATTCGAAATTTCAGAACAACACCCAGTTTTTTGGAAGCGTGAATTTAAGTCACAACTTTTATTTGAATACAAAAAACATTCTTAATATTAAAAGTCAGAATTATTATTTACAAAGTGACGAATATATCTTGAATGAGTTGTATCGCTTTGGTGGAATTAATTCTATTCGTGGCTTTAACGAAAATAGTTTGCAAGGAAATCTATTTTCTTCTGTTCTTACTGAATACCGCTATATACTTTCTCCGAGTATTTATGTGCATTCTATAATAGATTATGCTTACTTTCAAGACAAAACAACCTACTTAAAAGGCAATCTTCTAGGCCTAGGTTTTGGCTTTGGACTTCTTACTAAAAACGGACTTTTCAATTTAGTATATGCTAATGGAAGTGCAAAAGACCAAGCGATAAAACTATCCAACTCTATGGTGCATATTAGTTTGAAAGCAAGTTTTTAATCAATTACGAGTTGTAAATAAAATTTATAATGCTCCGACGGTTTTTAATTCTTAATTTTTAATTCTTAATTGATTACCTTTGCGCCATGGAAAAAGAGAACCAAATCTTCGGGATTAGAGCAATTATAGAGGCTATAAATGCAGGGAAAGAAATAGATAAAGTATTCGTACAAAGCGATGCTCAAAGCGAATTGATGCAGGAATTGATGAAAGCGATGAAAAAAAACAGCATCAATTTCTCTTATGTTCCTGTTGAAAAATTAAACAGATTAACTCCCAATAATCACCAAGGCGCAGTGGCAACCATTGCTCCTATTTCGTTTGTAAAACTAGAAACTTTAGTGGACAGCGTGGTGGAAAGTGGCAAAATGCCTTTGTTTTTAATATTAGATCAACTGAGTGATGCTAGAAATTTTGGCGCTATAATAAGAACTGCCGAATGCACTGGTGTAGATGGAATTATTGTTCAAAAAACAGGTTCTGCACCAGTAAACGGAGATACGGTAAAAACTTCTGCAGGGGCGGTATTTAATGTTCCAATTTGTAAAGTAGACCACATAAAAGATGCTATTTTCTATCTTCAAGGAAGCGGAATTAAAACCGTTGCGGCTACCGAAAAAACAGAAGATACCATTTACAGCATCAATCTTAACGAACCTATTGCTATCATTATGGGTAGCGAAGACCGAGGCATCAACCCATCGGTTTTAAAAATCGTAGATGCTAAAGCCAAATTGCCAATGTTTGGAACTATTGGTTCGCTGAATGTTTCTGTGGCTTGCGGGGCATTTCTTTATGAAACGGTTCGTCAAAGAAGTTAGAAATTATAATTGTTTAAATACATTCTTAACTGAAAATTTTAAAGCTGGAAAAGTTGGACTTTCCAGCTTTCCTTTTTCAGTAATAGGTTTTATCCCTACATATTTATCCTCCACAAGAACATAAATTAATATTGTTTTTTCGGCTTGATTTACAATCCAATATTCTTTTACGCCATTTTCTTCATATAAATCAAATTTAATAGTCATTTCCCGATTGGAATTTCCAGGAGATACTATTTCAATAATTAAATCTGGTGCTCCAATACAACCTTTTTCATCTAATTTATTAGTATCACAAACAACACATAAATCGGGTTGAATAACCGTTATTATTTGATTGTCACTAGAACTTTCTTTAAAATTAATTAAACGCACATCAAAAGGGGCTGAATACATTTTACAAGAACTTTTATGAAAGACCTTATCTAGCTGACGAGCCAATAGCCATGAAATTTCTTGATGGGATCTGCTTGGCGCAGGACTCATTTTGAAAATTTTACCTTTAATAAGTTCCACTCTCTCTTTAAAATTCCAGAGCAAATAATCTGCATAGGTATAGCTCCCTTTTAAATCTAGTTGTTTTATATTATTGATAATAGGTGCCATAGTAAACTTTTATAATACAAAAATACAAAAAATACATTTATTCTTTATAGCTATAATTTACATTTTGATCTATGGTGAAATACTCTGTACTTTGTTCTGGCTCTGGAGTATTTACAAAATTTCCGTTTTCATCAAAGTGCTTCATAAAAGGATCTTCTTCTGGGTTGAAGTCGGGTTTTTCCCAATTGTATTGAATATCTTTTACATAATCGGGGGTTTTAAATTTTACAGCAAATACAAAACCAGATATTAATCCTGCAAAATGACCTTCCCACGAAATGGTTTTATCTACTTCGGGAAAAACATACCAAATCATTCCGCCATACAAAACCACAACTGCCAAAGACAATGCCATTAATCTATAGTATTGGGTCATCATTCCTTTGAAGAAAATAAAGGAAACCAAAACATAAATCAAACTACTAGCACCAATGTGGTAAGATTCACGACCAATTGTCCAGGTGATAATCCCCGAAAGGACTATTCCGTATACTAAAACCTTGAGAGAAACTTCTCGATAAAAATAAATTAGTGCCGTGGTTAATATAAAAAGTGGGAGCGAATTACTGGCTATATGATTTAAATCGCCATGCAAAAATGGGCTAAAAACAATGCCTTGCAATCCAGAAAAAGTTCTGGGTAGTATTCCGTGATCGTTTAAATGTAAATTAAATGAATTGTTTATATAAAACACAAACCAGACCACTACTAATAGAAACGTTGGAATTATCCACGTTGCAGGAGAGAATTTAAAATGGTCGTGTTCGTTCATTTACTATTTGATATTTGATATTATTCTAATCAAAAATACAACCAAAGAATTTAGCCTGCAATTATGTCATAAAATGATTTTAAGATAATTGTTGTTTTGAAAATGAAACTGTACAAAAATGGAAAATCATGCAGCCCCGATGCTGGAATTGTTTGAGCTCTTGGCATTTTTTGTCTAAAAAAATGCCAAAGCGAGTTCCTGCAGCGGGAATTTGGAAAACAAAAAAAGACCGAACCATTCGCTACCAAATAAAATAATATGTAATTTTACCAGATGGAAGCACCTTTAGCCGAACGCATTCGTCCGCAGAGATTAGAAGATTATATCAGTCAATTGCATTTGGTTGGACCAAGTGGCTCGTTAACGCAGCAAATTGCGCGAGGTATTATTCCGTCTATGATTTTTTGGGGTTCGCCAGGAACTGGAAAAACTACTTTGGCACAGATTATTGCTAAGCAAAGTCAACGTCCTTACTATGAATTGAGTGCCATCAATTCGGGAGTGAAAGACATTCGCGACGTGATTGAAAAAGCGAAGCAAAGTGGTGGATTGTTTACTGCTAAAAATCCGATTTTGTTCATAGATGAGATTCATAGATTTAGTAAATCGCAACAAGATTCATTATTGGCGGCAGTTGAAAAAGGTTGGGTAACATTAATTGGAGCCACAACTGAAAATCCAAGTTTTGAGGTGATTCCGGCTTTACTTTCTCGTTGTCAGGTTTATGTGTTGAATTCGTTTTCCAAAGAAGATTTAGTATCGCTTTTGGATAGAGCGATGAAAGAAGATACTTACATTTCTTCTAAAAAAATCAAAATCAAAGAATCGGAGGCGTTGTTGCGACTTTCGGGTGGCGATGGAAGAAAGTTATTAAATATTTTTGAATTGGTTGTAAATGCAAGCCCTGAAGGTCAAATTACCATAACCAATGCCAAAGTTTTAAAATTGGTGCAACAAAATACCGTTTTGTATGACAAAACTGGTGAACAGCATTATGATATTGTCTCGGCATTTATAAAATCCATCCGCGGAAGCGATCCCAACGGAGCCGTTTATTGGTTGGCACGAATGATTGAAGGTGGTGAAGATGTGAAATTTATTGCCCGACGAATGTTAATTTTGTCCAGCGAAGATATTGGAAATGCCAATCCAACGGCTTTCATTATGGCAAATAATACGTTTCAAGCGGTTTCGACCATTGGGTATCCCGAAAGTAGAATTATCTTGAGTCAATGTGCTGTTTACTTAGCGACTTCTCCTAAAAGCAATGCGAGTTATATTGCAATTAATGATGCGCAAGCTTTAGTGAAACAAACTGGTGATTTGCCTATTCCGATTCATTTGCGAAATGCTCCAACCAAATTAATGAAAGAATTGGGTTATGGTGAAGAATACCTATATTCGCATGATTATGCCAATAATTTTAGCGAACAAGAATATTTACCCGATGCCATTTCGAATACTGTTTTTTATAATCCTGGGAATAATTCTAGGGAGAATGGAACGAGAGAATTTTTAAAAAATCGTTGGAAGGATAAGTATGGATATTAGTACTTGGAGTTCCGTAATTTGGTCACTAAAGATTAAAAAATAAATTTTCGGAAATTAATTTTTTGCTTCCTTCTCTATAATATTCAAAGTACCAAAGATCGTCTTTACCCTTTTGTAAAACACCGCTTTCAATTCCCGCAACTGCAATAAAAACATTTCTTACGGAAGTATTTTTTGCAGATAAAAGTAATTTATTTTCATTAGTATATAAATCAAATCCATTTTCTATTTTCACAACAGTAAGTTTTCTATTCAAATCTTCTGAAGACATTTCACCAACCTCTGCTTTTGGAGTTTCTACAATTTTATTAGTTGGTTGAAACTTGTGCGTTTTTAATATTCTGAAGTTATCAAATGCCATGCGCAAAGCTTCGTTATAGGCGACTCGATATTCTTTGTCTCTACTAGTTCCTTCTTCAGAAGTTGCAAGAACTGTTCCTTTACAATCTTTAACAACTACTTTCAACTTTGTAGTAAACATATTGTTATTTTCTAAAACATCTATATAAATTTTATTGCAATTAGAGTTAACAAATTCATCTGGAGCTGACTCCGAATTATAATAGGTTTCAAAGCCATATTTTTGAAGGTACATTTTGGTTAGTAAATTCAAGTTATACATATTCTCCTCCTTTAAGAAATTGAATTTTACAGGTACCATGGCATATTTATATCCGTTCCAATTTTGAGAAAATCCAACTGTGGTAACCAATAAAAATAATACTAAAAACTTTTTCATTATAGGTGATTTTTTAATTCGATTAATTGTGTCACTTGTTTTACAAGACTCTGTGCATCTTTGTTATTTTCATTAAAATGGATGGCGTCCATACCAAAATTCAAAGCGCCGTTTACATCTGCATCCAGGCAATCGCCAATCATAATGCTGTTTTGTTTTTGAGCATTTGCTTTTTGCAGAGCATATTCAAAAATCTTTGGGTTTGGTTTTTTAACTCCAGCCATTTCCGAATTGGTAATGGTTTTGAAATACTTATCAATACCCGAATTTTTCATCTTACCATCTTGAACTTCTTGAAAACCATTGGTAATAATATGCAAATTATACTTGGCATCTAGATAATCTAGAATTTCAATAGTACCATTAAAAAGATGGTTGAATTCTGGCAAATAATGAATGTATTCTATAGAAATCAAGTCTATTAATTCATCGGATATTTCATAATTTAAAATAGTAAAAGTATCTTTTAATCTGCCATAACGTAACTGGGTTTGGGTGACTTTTTCATGACGGTACAATTCCCAATATTTCAAATTCAATGGCACGTAATGTTCCAAGAAAACATCTAAGTCAACTTGGATTTCGTGCTTTTTTAAAACTTTTTCAAATGCTAAAGCAGAATTTTTTTCAAAATCCCAAAGGGTGTGATCTAAATCAAAAAATAT
>CANGCT010000118.1 GCA_947452415.1 Flavobacteriaceae bacterium | reverse complement strand
TATTTTCGTTGTCACGAAATAATTGACAGTGATACATAATTTTATCCACCAAAGTAGTTTTACCGTGATCGACGTGGGCAATAATTGCAATGTTTCTGATAGCTTCCATCTGATTTTTTTAGGAGGTGCAAAGGTACACTTTATTTTGATAAAAAAAATGTTAGTTCTGATAGTTTACATTTTAATAACTATTATTGAACTAAAACAAGATAAACAAACCAATTTTAAAGTAATTACAAAAGATTTTAAACAAAAAAAACTCCCTTAAGGAAGTTTTTTTTGTTAATATCCAAGAAAGGATACAACTATAATTTAGCAACGTGCTTCGTTAATTTAGATTTTAAATTAGAAGCTTTGTTATCATGAATAATATTTTTCTTAGCTAAACGGTCAATCATAGAGATTACACCAGCTAATTTAGAAGCTGCGTCTGTTTTATCCGTAGCAATTCTTATTGCTTTGATAGCGTTACGAGTAGTTTTGTGTTGGTATCTGTTTAATACTCTTTTCTTATCGTTACTTCTAATTCTTTTTAAAGCTGACTTATGATTTGCCATTTTTTTATGTTTTTTTTGTAAATAATTTTTTTGTAGCCCGTAGGGGAATCGAACCCCTCTTACATGGATGAAAACCATGCGTCCTAACCGATAGACGAACGGGCCAATGCCATCTTTGGTTAATTAATAATCTCAATCTGTAATTGAACTTGTAGCCCGTAGGGGAATCGAACCCCTCTTACATGGATGAAAACCATGCGTCCTAACCGATAGACGAACGGGCCAACTACTTAAGCCTACTGCTTAAATGCGGATGCAAAAATACAATTATTTTTTATTCGTACAATAGTAGTTATGACTTTTTTTTATTTTTTTTAATATGCCTTTGCAAACAGTACTCTACCAACGGATTTAGCTCCAGAAAAAACACAAATTCCTTCCTCTTCTACCCTATTTAATGGTATACATCGGATAGTTGCCTTGGTCAAATCTTTAATTTTCTCTTCTGTTTCGGCTGAACCATCCCAATGAGCAGAAATAAATCCGCCTTTGTTTTCTAAAATAGTTTTAAATTCTTCAAAGGAATTTACTTCCGTAATATTATTGGTTCGATAATCTAATGCTTTTTTAAATAATTCGTTTTGAATTGTTTCTAATAAATCATTTATATAATTTACAATTCCTTCTTTCGCAATAACTTGTTTAGTTAAAGTATCTCTTCGCGCAACTTCAAAAGTGCCATTTTCTATATCTTTAGGGCCAACCGCTATTCGAACAGGAACTCCTTTTAATTCCCATTCTGCAAATTTGAATCCTGGTTTTTGGGTAGTTCTATCGTCGTATTTAACAGATATATTTATTTTTTTAAATTGCGTTGCTAATTCTTTAACAACTTTTGAAATTTTATCAAATTCTTCGTCGGTTTTAAAAATCGGAACAATAACTACTTGAATTGGCGCTAAATTGGGAGGTAAAACCAATCCGTTATCATCGGAATGAGTCATTACCAAAGCCCCCATTAATCGGGTTGAAACACCCCAAGAGGTTCCCCAAACGTGTTCTTGCTTTCCTTCTGCGTTAGCAAATTTTACGTCAAATGCTTTTGCAAAATTTTGTCCTAAGAAATGCGAAGTTCCTGCTTGTAATGCTTTTCCGTCTTGCATTAAGGCTTCAATACAATAGGTTTCTTCAGCACCTGCAAAACGTTCTGTTTCGGTTTTAAATCCTTTAATTACAGGCATTGCCATAAAATTTTGAGCAAAATCAGCATAAACGTTCATCATTTTTTCCGATTCTTCAATTGCTTCTGACTTTGTGGCATGAGCTGTATGTCCTTCTTGCCATAAAAATTCTGCAGTACGCAAGAACAAACGAGTGCGCATTTCCCATCGAACCACATTGGCCCATTGGTTAATTAACAACGGTAAATCACGGTAAGACTGTACCCAACCTTTATAAGTAGACCAAATGATTGCCTCACTAGTTGGACGAACAATTAATTCTTCTTCTAACTTAGCATTGGGGTCTACCATTAATTTTCCTGGTTTATCAGGATCGTTTTTTAGTCTATAATGGGTTACAATAGCACACTCTTTAGCGAAGCCTTCCGCATTTTTTTCTTCGGCTTCAAACATGCTTTTTGGAACAAATAAAGGAAAATAGGCATTGCTATGTCCAGTTTCTTTAAACATACGGTCAAGTTCGGCTTGCATTTTTTCCCAAATAGCATAGCCATAAGGTTTAATAACCATACAACCTCTAACCCCTGAATTTTCGGCTAAATCGGCTTTAACTACCAGTTCATTATACCATTTGGAATAGTCTTCCGATCGTGTTGTTAAGTTCTTGCTCATGAGAAATAGTTTGGCATAAAAATTGTTTAACTTATTTTAACTAAATAGTTCCGCAAAACTAACTATTTTTGTATTGTCCAACAATTAAAATGCTATAGATATGAAAACAATTTATTTTTTAACTAAAAAAACTTCCATTTATTCCATACTTGGAATTTTTGCATTACTTGTAACTTCTTGTGGTTCTTACCAAAACTCCTCTTATTATGATAACGATGGCATTTATGGATCAAACAACAATTCAAGACCAAGAGAAAATAAAAATAATAACAACAATGGTGGCTACTATAAAGAATACTTTAGTAATCTTAATAAAGATAACCAGCAAGTATTTACTGATGTTGATGGTTACTCGTCTATATCGGACACTTTAAAAAAACAACCACAACAACAAGTTGCTACAGAATCAAATTATGCAGGTTGGGGATCTAACACTGCAGATAATGTTACTGTAAATGTTTACAGCAACAATATGGGATGGAACAACTGGGGTTATTACAACAGTTGGGCTGGTAACAATTGGGGTTGGAATAACGGATGGTATGGAAACTACTGGGGATACAACGGTTATTACGGATCAGGTTGGGGCATGGGATGGAATTCTTGGTATGGGCCAAGTTGGTATGGTTACTATGGTGGAGGCTACTACGGCGGATATTACGGTGGTGGTTATTATGGTAACAACTGGGGTTGGAATAACGGTCATTCCGGACACAATTATGCCTATTCAGGTGGAAGAAGAAACACCAATTTTATAGGTGGAAGTTCTGGAAACTACATAGGTGGA
The DNA here is from genome assembly GCA_947452415.1 of Flavobacteriaceae bacterium. Classification (GTDB taxonomy): domain Bacteria; phylum Bacteroidota; class Bacteroidia; order Flavobacteriales; family Flavobacteriaceae; genus Flavobacterium. The sequence goes on along the minus strand of CANGCT010000118.1, from coordinate 4,094 downwards.
AGAAATTCTACAGTTAGTGGTGGAAGAAATTCAGGTGTTTTTGGATCTAGAAACTATGATAACCCTTCGCCTAGAACTAATTATAACAATACTAATAGTTCTCCAAGATCAAATTACAACAACAATAATTATACTCCAAGAAGTTACACTCCTAGTAATTCTAATAGTAGTCCAAGAACTTATACCCCTTCGTCTACTTATACAAGTCCTAGATCAAATAATTATTCAACCCCTACACCAACTTACTCTAGTCCAAGATCGTATACTCCTACTCCATCTTATTCTTCACCAAGATCTTCTGGGGGTGGAAGTTATGGTGGCGGTGGTGGAAGTTATGGTGGCGGTGGTGGAAGATCCGGTGGCGGTGGCGGAAGACGTTAATATTTATTTAATTCTAAATTTAGTACTATGAAAAAAATAGTTGCAATAGCAATAGCAAGTTTAGCTATTTCCTCAATACAGGCGCAAGACATTAACGACGCTATGCGTTTTTCACAAACGGATTTAAACGGAACTGCTCGTTTTAGAGCAATGGGTGGCGCATTTGGAGCGGTTGGAGGAGATTTTTCATCTTTGAATGTAAATCCTGCTGGTTCATTAATTTTTGCAAACAACCAAGTTGGATTTACTTTAGCAAATTTCAACAACAGTAATGATTCAAATTATTTTGGAAAAAAGACTTCGGATAGTAAGAATTCATTTGCATTAAACCAAGCAGGAGCAGTATTTGTTTTTAATAATGCAGATAATCATAGTGATTGGAGAAAATTTGCATTTTCTTTGAATTATGAAAATGCTAAAAACCTAGATAATTCTATTTTTTCAGCAGGAACTAACGCTAATAATTCGGTAGATAAATACTTCTTGAGTTATGCTAATGGAGTTTCTCTTGGAACGTTAAACAATTATAACTTTGATGAATTGTACTATAATGAACAACAAGCTTATTTAGGATATAATTCTTATATCGTAGATCCTTCTGCAAATACTAATACCAATACAAGCTATTACACCAATGTAGCACCAGGAGGAAATTACTATCAAGAAAATAGAATTCATTCTACCGGATATAATAGTAAAGTTGCTTTTAACTTTGCAGCACAATATACTAACAAGTGGTTGTTTGGAATGAACTTAAACTCTCATTTTTTAGATTACCGACAATCGAGTGGTTTTTATGAATCGAATAGTAATCCAAAATATACTACTGGTTCTACTGTAGATGTTATTCGTTTCAGTAATGATTTATATACTTATGGAAGTGGATTTTCTTTTCAATTGGGAACTATTTTCAAACCAGCTAAAGAGGTTCGTCTTGGTTTAGCTTATGAATCTCCTACTTGGTATCGCTTAACAGATGAACTTAGCCAAAGAGTTACTACCTCAGGATACGGATTGAATTCTACTCAAAACAACGCTTTATACTCCACAGTAACTACAGATCCTAACACGACCATGATTTTTGTTCCTTACAAATTACAATCTCCTGGAAAATGGACTGGAAGTTTTACCTATATCTTTGGAAAACGTGGATTGTTAAGTTTGGATCTTGCATCGAAAAATTACGCCACCACTACTTATAAACCAAAAAGTGATTTTTCTACAACTAATACTACCATGGCTAACAACCTAACAACAGCTACTGAAGTTCGACTTGGTGGTGAATATAAAATTAAGAAAATAAGCCTTCGTGGTGGATACCGATACGAACAAAGTCCTTATAAAAATGGCACTACTATTGGTGCCTTAACAGGTTATTCTGGTGGTTTAGGCTACAATTTTGGAAATACTAAATTAGATTTAGCGTATGCTTATGCTAAACGCGATTACGACCAACAATTTTTCTCTCAAGGTTTAACTGATGCCGCACGAATTAAATCGGTAAACAATACTGTTAGTTTGACTTTATTGTTTGAATTGTAAAAAAATAAAATAGTTCTTACAAAAACCATTCGTTCTTTCGGATGGTTTTTTTGTGTACTTCGTTCAAGGTTTAGCCCCGATAGAAACGGAAATCCTCGCCATTTTTTTGGCGAGATTGAAGTGAATAGCGGGAATAGGGAAACCAAAAATACCCTAAAGTTTCGCTCCTTAAAATAAATAACGTAATTTTGCATCCCAATTAAATAAAGGTATGAGAACCAAATCGGTAAAGAAAAATAAAATCAATGTAATTACGCTTGGCTGTTCTAAAAACACTTACGATAGTGAGGTGTTGATGGGGCAATTGAAAGCTAGTGGTAAGGATGTTGTGCATGAGCAGGAAGGGAATATTGTTGTGATTAATACTTGTGGTTTTATTGATAATGCGAAAGCAGAATCGGTGAATACTATTTTGGAATATGCCGATAAAAAGGCGCGTGGAATTGTAGATAAAGTATTTGTAACCGGATGTTTATCCGAACGATACCGACCAGATTTAGAAAAGGAAATTCCGAATGTGGATCAATATTTTGGAACTACCGAATTGCCTCTTTTATTGAAAGCACTTGGTGCCGATTACAAACACGAATTACTTGGAGAACGATTGACTACTACTCCGAAAAATTATGCTTATTTGAAAATTGCAGAAGGTTGCGATAGACCTTGTAGTTTTTGTGCTATTCCATTAATGCGTGGTAAGCACGTTTCGCAAACCATTGAAAAATTAGTTAAAGAAGCCGAAGGTTTGGCTAAAAATGGTGTTAAAGAATTAATTCTTATTGCTCAGGATTTGACTTACTATGGTTTAGACATTTATAAAAAACGTAATCTTGCCGAATTACTAGAAAATTTAGTGAAAGTAGATGGTATTGAGTGGATTCGTTTGCATTACGCTTTCCCTACTGGATTTCCGATGGATGTTTTGGAATTGATGCATAACGAACCTAAGATTTGTAATTATATTGATATTCCGCTGCAACATATTTCAGATAAGATTTTGAAATCAATGAAACGCGGAACTACCAAAGAGAAAACTACTAAATTATTGAAAGATTTTCGGGCAGCAGTTCCTGGAATGACCATAAGAACTACTTTAATTGTGGGTTATCCTGGTGAAACACAAGAAGATTTTGAAATAATGCGCGACTGGGTGCAAGAAATGAAATTTGAACGATTGGGTTGTTTTACTTATTCGCATGAAGAAAATACGGGTGCTTTTGCCTTAGTGGATGATGTTCCTGAGGATGTAAAAAAAGCTCGTGCTGCTGAAATAATGGATTTGCAATCGCAAATTTCGTGGGATTTGAATCAGGAAAAAATAGGACATACTTTTAAATGTGTTATTGACCGAAAAGAAGGAGAACACTTTATTGGAAGAACCGAATTTGATAGTCCCGATGTGGATAATGAAGTATTAATTGATGCGTCTAAATTCTATGTAAAAACTGGTGATTTTGTAAATGTAAAAATTACAGATGCTACAGAATATGATTTATACGGGGAACCAGTTTAATTAAACATTTTTTATTATTTTTATATCTTAAAAAACTGAAATGAAAACATTACAATTCTATTTATTTATTGGATTTTTTATTTTTACATTTACTAATTCTGTTGCTCAATATGGCAATGGTGGCATGTATGGAGGTAGTGGCATGGGCGGTGGTATGAACCGAATGGGAAACCAACAAAGTATGCAAAACACGAATAACTATGGAAGAAATAAAAGTCCAGAAGATATTGAGAAAGAAAGAGAGGAAAATCTTAATAAAAGTATTGAAAAACTTACTAAAGACTTGAGTTTAGATGATCTTCAAGTTATTGTTATTAGAAAAGAAATTGAAGCTAGTGCAAAAAGTATTTATGCAGTAACTAAAGCGGAAGGCACAAACGAAGATAAAATAAAAGAAGTAGATGCAATTAATGAAAAAACCGATAGAACTATAAATACTTTTCTTAATAACGATCAAAAAGAAAAATATAAGAAAATCATTGAAGATAGAAAAGAACGAATGGAAAAATACAGAATGTCTACCAGAAATTAGACACTATCCTAAAAAGTGTGTAAGTTAAAAAATATAGGGGTTTGACTTTTTAATTAAAGTTGCACCCTTTTTTCAAATATAGTTAAGAACTGGTTGAGGATTAATCCCCAATTATGGATTGGCATT
>CANGCT010000117.1 GCA_947452415.1 Flavobacteriaceae bacterium | reverse complement strand
TCAATAGGAGAAATAGCGTTTAATTCGGTTAGTTGCATGTTGTTGTGTTGTTATTTGAAGACGCAAAAGTAAGCAATAGTGTTCAGTGTTCAGTACTCCGTATTCATTTTTTTGTCCATTTCATAGGTGGAAAATTTTAAAAATTTACGCGTTTCCCTGTTTTTAATAACTAACAGTCCTTTTATTATTTGAAAAAAGAACCTTCAAATTTACTATTTTTGTCAAAAATAATTCCCAAAATGGTCGATTTAGAATACCTCGCTTTTTTAGAAAATATCCTTACCGATAATCGAAAGGAACGCTTCCAACAAGTTTTGGCAAAAAGAACCAATCATTTTACCATTGCCATGGAAGATATTTTTCAGTTGCACAATACCAGTGCAGTGATGCGGAGTTGTGAAGTTTTTGGCATACAACAATTGAATGTAATTGAAGAACGCTACACTAAATCTATTGATAAAGAAATTGCGATGGGCTCCCAAAAATGGGTAGATGTCAATCGGTTTGATAGTATTTCGGGCTGTATTTCTAATTTGAAAAGTAAAGGCTATCAAATTATTGCCACCACGCCACATGAAAACGATTGTGATTTGGACGATTTTGATATTACAAAACCAAGTGCTCTTTTCTTCGGAACCGAACGCGATGGATTGTCTGCTGAAGTGCTTCAAAATGCCGATGGGTTTCTTAAAATTCCCATGGCTGGATTTACCGAGAGTTTGAATATATCGGTTTCGGCTGCAATTATTATTCAAAATTTAATGAGTCGTTTGCACAAGTCGGACATCCATTGGCAATTATCTGAAAACGAAATCCTAGAAAAAAGATTGCAATGGGCTAAAAATACCATCAAGGATATTAAACGAATTGAGGCACGGTATAATGCCGAGCACAATATCTAAGTAAAAGAAATATGAATTTCACCACTAAAATTCCAATAGCAAAATCCGATGCACCAATAGATTATTCTTCTAGAATAGTTTCTTTGGGTTCTTGCTTTGCAGAAAATATGGGAGAAAGATTGGCTTTTTTTAAATTCCAAAATACTACCAATCCTTTCGGAATTATTTTCAATCCGGTTTCAATAGAAAAGATCATCGATAGAGCCATCAACCTGAATTATTTCACCGAAGACAATCTGTTTTTTCATAACGAATTGTGGCATTGTTATGAAGTGCATTCCGATTTAAGTTATGAAAATAAAGAATATTTTTTATTGAATTTGAATCAAACTCTTAAAGAAACCAATCAGCAATTAACTAATGCTACTCATATCATTATCACCTACGGAACCTCTTGGGTTTATAAATTAAAATCTTTTGGAAGCGTTGTTGCAAATTGCCATAAAGTGCCGCAAAATCAATTTGATAAAGAAATTTTATATGTTGAAGAAATAGAAAAATCCATCCAAAACACTTTAGTTTTAATTAAAAAAGCAAATCCAAATTGCAACGTGATTTTCACCATTTCCCCGGTGCGTCACCTAAAAGACGGCTTTGTAGAAAACCAACGAAGCAAGGCTCATTTGATATCTGCTTTGCATACTTCCATATCCCAACTCCCAACTTCCATGTATTTTCCTTCTTTCGAAATTCAAATGGACGAACTTCGTGACTATCGGTTTTATGCCCAAGATATGTTGCATCCAAACTCGGTTGCTATAGATTACATCTGGGAACGCTTTTGCGAAAGCGCTATTGCCGAAGAAGCAACTCCAATTATGCAAGAAGTAGCAAGCATCCAAAAAGGAATGGCCCATCGTCCGTTTCATCCACAGTCGATAAGTCATACAAAATTTCTTCAAAACATTTCCCAAAAAGCAGCCCAACTTAAGGCGCAATTTCCATTTATGAACTTCTAAATAAAAAGCGTTTACAATTTATTTTGCAAACTACTCCATCCACCACCATTCATAGCATCCACACCATTATTTTTTAAAATAGATGTTGCTTGAGCGCTTCGCATACCGCTGGCACAACAAGCAATAACTGGTTTGTTCCATTTTTTTATTTCCGATAGTTTGTCAGAAAGTACGTTCAAAGGAATATTCTTAGATCCTTTAATATGCCCTCCTTGGTATTCTCCCAGAGTTCTAACATCAACAATTACGGCTCCTTTAGCCATAAAATCGGCTACATTTTCTTCTTTTCCGCTTAAACCTAACATGCTTAATAATCCCATATTTTTACTTTTTACTAGTTATATTCTGAATTTTTGTTTCAATAATGAAAACTACAAAAACAATCTGTGACCAAAACTAAAGTATTTTGACCTACAATTTTGTAACAAAGGTTACGTAAACCAAAATATTCTTTATATTTGAAATCGTATGAGGATTACCGATAGAAAAACCGAAATTATAAATATCTCAGCCAAACTTTTTAAAGAAAAAGGTTATAGCGCCGTGACTATGCGCGATATTGCGCAAGCAATGGATATTAAAGCCGCAAGTTTGTACAACCACATTAAATCCAAACAGGAGATTCTGGTTTTAATTATTATCGAAATTGCCGAAGAATTTACTAATACAATGAATGATGTGGTCAGTTCAAACGAATCCTCCATAAAGAAAATTGAACGAATTATTCAATTGCATATTGATATTACTCTACGAGATTCTAATGCTCTCGCTTGTTTAAATAACGATTGGATGCATCTTACAGATTCCGATTTAGAGTATTTTATTAAAATGCGAAACGACTATGAAGACAATTTCAGAATAATCGTTAAAAAAGGAATCCAAGAGGGAGAAATTCAAAACCACAATCAAGATGTAATTATTTTCTCCATACTTTCTACCTTGCGAACCATGTATATTTGGTATAAAAAAACCAATCAACTCAGTGAAAAAACCCTTAGAAACAATATGACAAAAGTGCTTTTAAACGGAATAGTTTGACAAACAATATAAAGAATTCTTTACGACTTTGTGCCTTTATGAGAATATAAAAAAAGAACTAAACGATATAAGATAAAACAAAAAATTACAACGTTTTCGTAACATATCAAAAAATTCAGTAAATTTGCATTGTAAACTAACAGTTGTTAGTTTGGTTAAAAATATTTTTTATGTCCAAATTTCATAGCCTACAAGTTGCGGATATTTATAAAGAAACCAAGGATTGTTCGGTTATCACTTTCGATATACCCGAAAATTTAAAATTCGATTTCTCCTACAATTCAGGGCAGCACCTTACCTTAAGAACCACCATCAAAGGCGAAGAAGTAAGGCGTTCTTATTCTCTATGTTCCAGTCCAACTCAAAATACTTGGCAAGTTGCCGTTAAAAAAATTGATTCCGGATTGTTCTCCACTTTTGTAAACGACCAATTAAAAAAAGGCGATTTTCTAGAAGTGATGCCGCCAAACGGCACTTTTTTCACCGAAGTCAATCCAAGTTTAGCAAAAAACTATATAGCATTTGCTGCAGGAAGTGGTATTACGCCCGTTCTTTCCATCATAAAAAACCATTTGGCAAGCGAGCCAAACAGTACTTTTCAACTTTTTTATTTAAATAGAACGGTTAAATCCATCATCTTTAAAGAAGAACTAGAGCAACTAAAAAACGTATACTTCAATCGGTTCGAAATTTTTCATTTCCTAACCAAAGAACACCGAGTATCCGAATTGTTTAACGGCCGTTTTACCAAAGAAAAATTACAGGTTTTAACCGAAAAAATAATTGCTATTCCTGCTATAGACGAGTGTTTTATCTGCGGACCCGAAGACATGATCTTCCTCGTTCGCGACGAATTAGTTACAGCCGGATTGCCAAAAGACAAAATCCATTACGAACTTTTCACCACCGGTTTAACAGAAGAAGATAAGCAACGAATAAACAAAATTGTCGAGAAAAAAGTAGAAGGAACCGAGGTAACCATAGTCGATGGCGGCAAGGAATTCCACTTTGTTATGGGCGAAGATTTTGATAACATTCTTGATGGCGCATTAGCAGCAGGAGCCGATCTACCTTTTGCTTGCAAAGGCGGAGTTTGCAGCACCTGCCGTTGTCAAGTCCTTGAAGGAACCGTCGAAATGAAATTGAATTACTCCCTCGAAGAAGAAGAATTGGCCAAAAATTACGTGCTAAGTTGCCAAGCCGTCCCTACCTCCAAAAAGGTGGTGGTCGATTTCGGAGTATAGATTTAGTAGGATAATGAGCTAATCTTTAGGGCATTTTAGTAAACCATTTTCCCGCTTTCCGTTGCAATCTTTTCTTTTTTAAAGAAAAAAAAGAAAAGGATTTCCACTACTATCGGGGCTAAAGAGTGAACATATAGCAAGAAAATAAAAGTATAAAACAACAATTTCTTAATGAACCTTAATGGCTTAAATAGAAAAAATAGTGTTATCAAAACAATAAACAAAGAACAAAATTATTTCATATAAATTGTCTCAATTTTAAAGATTCAAGCCAAGAACTTGAAACATTAAACTTGAAACCTGAAACAAAAAAGATATGTCAGAAAAAGAAGTAAAAAATTTAGAAGCAATCTTCGACGCACGAATAGCCCGCGACGAAAAAATCGAACCAAAAGAATGGATGCCCGAAAAATACCGAATGACACACATTCGCCAAATTTCGCAACACGCCCATTCTGAAATTGTTGGAATGCTTCCCGAAGCCAATTGGATAACTCGCGCACCTTCACTAAGAAGAAAAGTAGCCCTGTTAGCCAAAATCCAAGACGAAGGCGGTCACGGTTTATATTTGTATAGTGCCGCTGAAACCCTCGGAATTTCAAGAGAAGAACTTTACGACCAACTCCATTCTGGAAAAGCAAAATATTCCAGTATTTTCAACTATCCAACTTTAACTTGGGCCGACATGGGATCGGTAGGTTGGCTGGTAGATGGAGCAGCAATTATCAACCAAGTAGCACTTATGGGAACCTCTTATGGACCTTATGCGCGTGCAATGGTTCGTATTTGCAAAGAAGAAAGTTTTCACCAACGTCAAGGATACGAAATACTTTTATCCCTTTGCAATGGAACACCAGAGCAAAAAGCAATGGCACAAGATTCCTTAAACCGATGGTGGTGGCCCTCACTAATGATGTTCGGACCAATTGATGCCGAATCTCCAAATACAGAACAATCTGTAAAATGGAAATTAAAAAGAAAAACCAACGACGAATTACGCCAACAATTTATAGATCAAACCGTTCCGCAAGCCAATATTTTAGGCTTAACCATTCCGGATTCAAAACTAAAATGGAATGAAACTACCAAACGTTACGATTGGGGTGATATCGATTGGAACGAATTCTGGCAAGTAGTAAAAGGACATGGTCCATGTAATAAACAACGCCTTGAAGCCAGAAAATCTGCCTGGAATGAAGGCGCTTGGGTCCGTGATGCAGCAATGGCTTACGCCGAAAAACAAACAAATAAAGAATTGAAACAAGCAATATAACAGAGTGCTCAGTGTTCAGTATTCAGTCAGCAGTTTTAAACTGAACACTGAACACTGAACACTGAACACTAAAAAATAAGCACTATGAAAAACTGGCCACTTTGGGAAGTATTTATTAGAAGTAAAAATGGATTAGAACACCGCCACTGCGGAAGTCTGCACGCAAGCGATGCCAACATGGCACTTGAAAACGCTCGTGATGTTTACACTCGCAGAATGGAAGGAGTAAGTATTTGGGTAGTACCTTCTGCACAAATCACTGCAACCAATCCAGAGAATAACGGAGAAACTTTCGAACCAGCAATGGATAAAGCCTACCGTCATCCAACATTCTACGAACTTCCAGACGAATTAAAACACATGTAAACCGCTTCACATTCCCCTCCTCTGGAGGGGTGCCCGAAGGGCGGGGTGGTTAATAAACTAAATGGTTAATTAGTGAAATTTATAGGTCACGTTGAATTTGTGCAAATTTGTGCAATTCGTGTCAAAAAACAAAAATATGAACAAAAATTTAATTCAATACATCTACGGTATAGCCGATAACGCACTAATTCTCGGGCAGCGTCTTGGGGAACTTTGCGGTCATGGCCCAAGCCTAGAAACCGATATTGCACTTACCAATATTTCATTAGATTTATTTGGGCAAGTACGAAGTTATTACCAATACGTAGCCAAATTACAAGGGGGAGATGCTACCGAAGATACGGTTGCTTTCCTTCGTATAGAAAGAGAATACAAAAATGTTTTATTGGTAGAACAACCCAACACCGATTTTGCTTATTCTATAACCAAACAATTTCTATTTGATATTTTCCATTTGGCATTATTAGAAGAATTGCAAAACAGCAAAGACGAAATGTTGGCAGCGATTGCCAAAAAGAGCATTAAAGAAGTTTTATACCACACCCGATTTTCTTCCGATTGGATCAAAAGATTAGGCGATGGAACCGAAGAAAGTCACAACAGAATCCAAACCGCAATAAACGATTTGTGGATTTTCACCGACGAGTTATTTCACCAAACCGATGTCGATAAAGTAATGGTTGCAGAAGGAATCGGAGTAGATACCACACTTTTAAAAGTAAATTATTACAAAAAAGTAAGCGCTATTTTAGATGAAGCAACTTTACAAATACCAACAATTGAATTCTTCCAAAAAGGAGGAAAACAAGGTATTCACAGCGAACACATGGGTTTCATTCTAACCGAATTACAATTCATGCAACGAACTTACCCAAACATGACTTGGTAAACTAAACATTCCCCTCCTCCGGAGGGGTGCCCGAAGGGCGGGGTGGCTTTTATAAATTCATTCCAAATTAAATAAATTATGACAGAACAACTACCACATATCGATCCAAAACTATTTGAAATTCTAGAAACGGTTTCCGATCCAGAAATTCCAGTTTTGTCTATCATGGAAATGGGAGTAGTGCGTTCTGCAACAATAATAAACGATATTGTTGAGGTTCAAATAACACCAACCTACAGCGGTTGCCCAGCAATGGATGTTATTGGAGACGATATTAAAACAGCATTTAAAAAAGAAGGCTATGAAGCCAAAATTGAATTAATCCTTTCACCCGCATGGACCACCGATTGGATTACTCCAAAAGGTAGAACAGCACTAGAAAAATACGGAATTGCTTCCCCATTATCTGAATCAGTAGATAAAGAAGCACTTCTCGGGAATAAAAAATTAGTTAAATGTCCACAATGCGGGTCATTAAATACTAAATTAGTTAGTCAATTCGGTTCCACAGCATGCAAAGCATTATTTAAATGTGATGATTGTTTAGAACCATTTGATTATTTCAAATGTTTAAAATAAATTCTTAC
>CANGCT010000116.1 GCA_947452415.1 Flavobacteriaceae bacterium | reverse complement strand
GTCTTTTTTTACTTCCAAAAGTTGGCTCTGAAAAGCTACCGTGTAGGGCTGCGAGATGGTTTGCCCTGCACCAATAGGAAATGCCTTATCTTGATATGCAAAATCTTCAAAGCTGGAATTTAAAAATAAATGGCGCGGAATTTTCTTTATGGCTTCCAATACATTTTTATCAATTATTCCTTTGTCTTCTAATAATTTAGCAAGTTGATTTCGTAGTCCTTGGTGCTTATTCGTATCTTTCAATGGGTAAGTAATTATATTTCTGTAAAAATAACTTTTAAATTCTAATTTTCAAATTCCAAATTCCAATAAATAGCACTATTATTTTACCATTGTAATTTATTTAATAATTAGTACTTTTGATAAAATTTTATTCTATGCTTAAAGTTGGCGTTTTAGGTGCCGGTCACCTCGGAAAAATACATCTACGATTATTACAACAATCTGATAAATACGAATTGGTTGGTTTTTATGATGAAAATCAAGAAAATGGTGCCAAAATTGCTATCGAATTCGGATACCAACAATTTGATACCATTGCCAAATTAATTCATGCTGTAGATGTTATTGATATTGTAACTCCTACCCTTTCACATTACAAATGTGCCAAAGTTTCCATTAAAAGTGGCAAGCATGTTTTTATTGAAAAACCTATTGCTACTACTGTTGCTGAAGCTGAGGAAATCATTGCTTTATCAAACGAATATAATGTTAAAGGACAAGTTGGTCATGTAGAGCGTTTTAATCCTGCATTTACTGCTGTGAAAGACATGATTGAAAGTCCGATGTTTATTGAAACTCATCGTTTGGCGGAATTCAACCCTCGTGGTACCGATGTCCCTGTGGTTTTAGACTTGATGATTCACGATATTGATGCTATTTTAAGTGTTGTAAAATCAAAAGTGAAAGCCGTTCATGCTAGTGGCGTTTCCGTTTTGAGTCAATCGCCAGATATTGCAAATGCTCGAATTGAATTTGAAAACGGTTGTGTTGCCAACATTACTTCTAGTAGAATTTCGATGAAAAATATGCGTAAATCTAGATTTTTTCAAAAAGATGCTTACATATCAGTAGATTATCTAGATAAGATTTGCGAAGTAGTAAAAATGAAAGAAGCTCCAGAAGTTCCAGGAGATTTTGATATGATTTTACAAAATGCCGAAGGCGAAAAGAAACAAATTTATTTTGCAAATCCAGAAGTAGAACCCAACAATGCTATTTTAGATGAATTGGAATCTTTTGCAGATGCAATTACAAATAATACAACTCCTGTTGTTACTTTACAAGATGGAACGGAAGCGCTTCGAGTGGCCTATAGGATTATAGATAGTATGAATGAAAAATAAAAATTAAACCATTAAGGCATTAAGAAAAATTAAGTCTTTATGAAACTTAATACCTTGATGGTTTGAAAAACTGCCATCTAAATAATTGATTACAAAATTTTAATAGATTCCTATCAGAATGACAAAATAAACTAATAAACTTATAAACACATAACCTCTCAAATGAAAACAATAGCAGTAATTGGTGCAGGAACGATGGGCAACGGAATTGCACATACATTTGCACAAAGCGGATTCACAGTAAAACTTATCGATATTTCTGAAAAATCTTTAGAAAAAGGAATGGCAACCATAGCCTCCAACCTAGATAGAATGGTGGCTAAAGGAACCGTTACCGAAGACGATAAACATAAAACCATTGGAAATATTATTACATACACTGATATTAAAGATGGCGTGGTTGGAACCGATTTAGTAATAGAAGCTGCTACCGAAAATGTAACTTTAAAACTAAATATCTTCAAACAATTGAGTGACATTTGCGATCACAATGTAATTTTGGCAACCAATACTTCGTCTATTTCCATTACTCAAATAGCAGCCCAAGTAGTACATCCCGAAAGAGTTATCGGAATGCACTTCATGAATCCGGTGCCAATTATGAAATTAGTGGAGATTATTCGTGGATATACTACTTCCGATGAAGTAACTAAAATCATCATGGATTTATCTATAAAATTAGGTAAAACTCCTACAGAGGTTAATGATTATCCTGGTTTTGTAGCCAATCGAATTTTAATGCCAATGATTAATGAAGCAATCGAAACCTTATACAATAAAGTTGCAGGCGTAAACGAAATTGATACCGTTATGAAACTCGGAATGGGGCACCCAATGGGACCTTTACAACTTGCCGATTTCATAGGTTTAGACGTATGTTTATCTATATTAAATGTTATGTACGACGGATTCAAAAATCCAAAATATGCTCCTTGCCCACTATTAGTTAATATGGTTATGGCAGGAAAACTTGGAGTAAAATCAGGAGAAGGATTCTATAATTATGCCGAAAGCAAAAAAGCAGAGAAAGTTTCTAAACAGTTTAAATAAGAGTACTTAGTATACAGTGTTCAGTTTGGATACTGAACACTGTATACTGATCACTGAACACTAAATTATGTCCAAAATAATCCCCTTCCAAGCTGTAAGGCCTACACCAGATAAAGTAGCTTTGGTTACCTGCAGAAACTATGACGATTATTCACCTGCCGAACTTGCTTCGTGGTTAGATTTCAATCCATATTCGTTTTTACATGTCATTAATCCGGCTTATGTACATTCGCAAAAAAATACTTTAGACAAGCGTTTTAAAGGGGTTGCTCTTAAATACCAAGATTTTAAAAATGAAGGTATCTTTTTAGAAGATGAAAAACCTGCTTTCTTTTTGTATCAAATTCTGACTAAATCGCAATCTTTTACGGGTATTGTTGCTGGAACTTCTATAGAAGATTACAAAAATAATACCATCAAGAAACATGAAGATACTTTGCAATATCGGGTAGAATTATTTAAAGATTATTTACAACAAACCGGGTTCAATACCGAACCTGTTTTAATTACTTATCCCGATAATTTGGAGATAAATAACTGGATTTCTGAAAAGAAAAAAGAACAACCAATTTACCATTTCTCTACTACCAATAAAGAAAAACATACCCTCTGGAAAGTAGATTCGGAAACGGAAATTAATTGGTTGCAAAAACAATTTGAAACTATTCCTGAGTTGTATATTGCCGATGGACACCACCGTTCAGCTTCAGCAGAATTGTTACACGATCAAAATCTGGCTTTAGAAAATGAAAAGCTAAATTATTTTATGAGTTTTTTAATTGCCGAAAGCAATGTGAAAATTTATGAATTCAATAGAATTGTTCGAGATTTAAATGGGAATTCTAAAGAAGATTTTCTAGAGAAATTATCAGAAAATTTTATTCTAATTTCTAAAGAACAAGAATTGTGGAAACCACAAAGTAAGTTTGAATTCGGAATGTATTTAGATGGCAGTTTCTATGCCTTATTTTACAAACAAGGAAGCATTAGCAATTTCAAAGACAGTGCTAATAAAAAAGAAATTATTGAAAATTTGGATGCTCAAATTTTATATGATAAAGTCTTACAACCCATTTTAGGAATTGAAGATTTACGAAATGACGAACGCATTGAATACATCCCTGGAAAACAATCCATACTAACTTTAAAAGAATTAGTAGATGAAGGCGAATTTGAAGTTGGCTTTATGTTATATCCTTCGGATATTTCTGAAATTAAATCTTTGGCTGACAACAATTTAATTATGCCTCCAAAAAGTACTTATATAGAACCTAAATTTAGAAGTGGTTTGATGGTATATGAATTGTAAAATTATCACGCTTAAATATAGAATCAAAAAACCCGATAAATAACAACTATTGATATTTGAATTTATATCTTAACAATCTCCTTCATTTTTTCAATCCAAATAGCGTAACCTTTGGAGTTCATGTGTAAATTATCTTCTCGAAAAATATCTTTTTTGGGTTCGTTATTTTCTAACATAGCATCCCAAATATTGATAAATATTGTGTGTTTTTGGGTACTCAAATAATTACTAATTCTTAAATTGGCATCAATCATTTTGTCTTTGATACTCCATCTTAAAATACAAGGTTTAATGGAAACATAAACCAAAGGCACTTCTAGAAATTGTTTTCGTATGATTTTAAACAACTTTTTAAATCTTTTAAAAACTACTTTGCCATCTACTTTATCCGAACTTGCAGCATCATTTTCGCCACAATAAATAACAATTTTACTAGGGTGATAGTTTAACAGAATTTGATCTTTAAAATAAATCATATCCAAAAGAGTAGCGCCACCAAAGGCTCTATTCAGAATTTTATCGTTATCCAAATCGTTCTTTACGTCTTTCCAAAGTCGGAAGGAGGAACTGCCCACAAAAAGCACCATGCCGTCATTTGGTTTGTTCAAACTGTCTTGCTTTACTAAACCCGCAACTTCTTTTGAAAATGGATTTTGTTGTGCATTTGCAGTTAAGCAAAGAACCAATACTAAACTGAAAATAAATTTTTTCATGAGGTTATAATGCTTTTAATTGTATCAAAATTTAATTCTGAAAAATCACGAATCACTCTATCTGCTTTCGAATAATCTTGCAATTTAGTGTTGACACTATCGTAACCAATGCAATAAATTCCGGCTGCTTTGGCGGCAAGAATTCCGTTGGTACTGTCTTCAATAATGATACAATTTACAACGGGAGTCCCAGACAATTTAGCTGCATGTTCAAAAATAGCAGGATGTGGTTTAGAGTTTGGAAAATCTTCACCAGAAACTATATGGGTAAAATAGTGGTGCAAACCAAATCGGTTGAAAACCCTATCAATCGTAACATTTGCAGAGGAAGATGCCAAAACAAGTTGCATTCCTTTGCTGTGTAATTCTTTTATTAAATCTTCTACTCCGTCAATTAAACATAGGTCTTCTTTGTTATCAAAAGCATCGTTAAATAAATTGCGTTTGGTTTCTATTAACGTAGCAACATCTTCTGAAATATCAAAATTTGCTTTGAGTTTTTCAAAAGTATTTTTAGTGGAATTTCCGGTAAATGAAGCATACATTTCTGGAGAAACCTCTATATTCAATTGTTTGAAATGTTGTTTATAAGCATAGTGGTGCACCGGCTCAGTGTCTACTATTACTCCGTCCATGTCGAAAATTACGGTTTGTATCATTTGGGTGTTGGGTTCTGGGTTCTGGGTTTTGGGTATTGTATAATAATGACATGTTATCTAAACTTATAACCATTTTTCTAAACTTATAACCTTATTTCTAAACTCTTTTAATCAAATATCGAATTACCGTTTCGGCCATATACAATCCGAAAAGACCTGGCATATAACTGTTTGTTCCGTAAAAAGATTTTTTGTAATTACTTCCGTCGGTCATTTTTAAACTGGTTTCGTCTTGAATTTCTGAAGAGAAAACTACTTTTAGTTTATCAATTTTAAATTCTTTCAATCGTCTTCGAATGGTTTTGGCAAACATGCAATTGACGGTGTTGGTAATGTCGGCAACCTTAACTTTGGAGGCTTCCATTTTTCCACCCGCACCCATTGAAGATATAATTTTTACGCGTTTGCGTTTGGCTCCAATAATTAAATTTAGTTTTGGTGTTACACTATCGATGCAATCTAAAACGTAATCGTATTTTTCTTCAACAATTTCAAAGGCACGCTCGGGAGAAAGAAATTCTTGTACTTTGGTTAAATTCAATTCGGGATTGATATCCATTAATCGGTTGCCAACTACCTCAATTTTAGACATTCCAATAGTGGAATGTAAAGCAGGTAATTGACGGTTAATGTTGGTGATATCCACCACATCGCCATCTACAATAGTTAGGTTGCCGACTCCTGCACGAGCCAAAAACTCGGCCGCAAATGAGCCTACTCCTCCTACTCCTACTATTAATACATTTGAGTTTTTAAGATTTTGCAATCCTTCGGCTTTAAATAATAATTCTGCTCTTTCTTGCCACTTTGCCATTTTTGTCATTGCGAGGAACGAAGCAATCGCATCCTCTATTTTATGTTACTATTAGATATTAGATTTAAAAACAGAATTAAAATTGGAATTTATAATTTCTTTCAAATCTTTTATTGGTATGTTTTTATATTTTGCTGCTAAGGTATAAACTTCTTGTAAGGTTTCTTCTATGGTATCGGTTTCTAAAAAAAATCTATCGTTTGGGATGGATTGAAAAACCGATTCTAATTCGGGATTTCGAAATAAATATTTTCCGAAGGAAAGATACAATCCATTATCGATTAATTGTTTGGCTACTTGTTGGTTTTTAGAAAATCCGTGGATAATTATTGGAACCGAAATTTGTAATCGGTTTTTTATTGCAATCAATTCGTCAAAGGCCGCAACTAAATGCAATACTAAAGGTTTTTGGTACTTTTCGGCAAGGGCAATTTGTTTTTCAAAAACTGCTATTTGGGTAGCCATTGGAATTTCGATTCGTTTGTCTAAACCGCATTCGCCAAGTGCTAAACATTGTTTTAGTTGTAATTTTTCTTCGAGGATTTTTAAATCACTTTCCAATCGGCTTTCGTCAATATACCATGGATGGATTCCGATGGAATAATTCGGAATTGCGGCATCAAATTCCCATGGGTATTGATTGACCAATTCTAAGGTGGTGGGATTATTGGAGAATTTGTGGGTATGTAAATTGAAAAATTGCATGGAACAAAATTAATTTATAAAAACAGAAATTCACAAGTTCTCCTAAGTTTTATTTTGGCTAAATTTTTGCCGGTAAGTTTAGCCCAGATAGCAGCGAAAATCCTTTTATTTTTTTTCTTTAAAAAAAGAAAAGATTGCAGCGTATAGCTGGAAATAGCTCCTGAAAAAAATTGTAGATTTGCAATTAAGCAAATTTGAATATGATTAAAAACGCACTTCGAAAATATTTAAACAATTTCAAAGGATTTTCGAGAGAAATCTGGATACTTACGCTCGTAACGTTTATCAATCGTGCGGGGACGATGGTATTGCCATTTTTGTCGAAATATTTAAAGGAAAATTTGCATTTTTCTTACAGTCAGGTGGGTTGGATTATGGTTTGTTTTGGTGCTGGATCTATGGTTGGATCTTGGCTTGGCGGGAAATTATCGGATAAAATTGGGTTTTATAGAATCATGATTTTTAGTTTGCTAACGTCTGGAGTAGCGCTTTTTGTAATGCAATACATTACAACGTTTGTTGGACTTTGCTTTTTTATGTTTTTACTGATGGCGGTTGCCGATATGTTTCGACCGGCAATGTTTGTTTCGCTGAATGTGTATGCCAAACCCGAAAACAGAACGCGTGCCTTGACTTTGGTGCGGTTAGCAATAAATCTTGGATTTGCTGCCGGACCT
>CANGCT010000115.1 GCA_947452415.1 Flavobacteriaceae bacterium | reverse complement strand
CACCTATGAAATGGACAAAAAAATGAATACGGAGTACTGAACACTGAACACTATTGCTTACTTTTGCGTCTTCAAATAACAACACAACAACATGCAACTAACCGAATTAAACGCTATTTCTCCTATTGACGGAAGATATAGAAACAAAACCGTTTCTTTATCACAATTCTTTTCAGAAGAAGCACTAATTAAATATAGAGTTTTAGTAGAGGTAGAATATTTTATTGCGCTTTGTGAAGCCGATTTACCACAACTTAAAGGTGTAAACAAATCGGTTTTTGAGGATTTACGTAAAATTTATACCAATTTTTCTACCGAAGATGCTCTTTGGATAAAAGAAACGGAAAAAACTACCAACCATGATGTGAAAGCTGTAGAATATTTTATCAAAACTAAATTTGAAGCCTTAAGTTTAGACCAATATAAAGAGTTCATTCACTTCGGATTGACTTCTCAGGACATCAATAATACAGCAATTCCGCTTTCTACCAAAGATGCATTTGAAAAAGTATATTTACCAGGATTGATTTCGGTAATTGCCAAGTTAAAAGAATTAGCCATCGAATGGAGAGACATTCCGATGCTTGCAAGAACCCACGGGCAACCAGCCTCTCCTACTCGACTAGGAAAGGAAATTTTGGTTTTCGTAGAACGTTTGGAAGAGCAGATGCGATTGTTATTTAACATCCCGTTTGCGGCTAAATTTGGTGGTGCTACTGGAAATTACAACGCCCACCACGTTGCGTACCCAACAACAGATTGGAAGAAATTTGGAACTGATTTTGTAGAAACTACTTTAGGATTGCACCATTCTTTCCCAACGACACAAATTGAACATTACGATCATTTTGCTGCCTTTTTTGACGCATTAAAAAGAATCAATACCATTATAATAGATTTGGATCGCGATATTTGGATCTATGTTTCGATGGATTATTTCAAACAAAAAATCAAAGTAGGCGAAATTGGTTCTTCTGCCATGCCCCATAAAGTAAACCCAATTGATTTTGAAAATAGTGAAGGAAATTTAGGAATTGCCAATGCTATTTTTGAGCACCTTTCGGCAAAATTACCACTTTCTAGATTACAACGTGATTTAACCGATAGTACTGTTTTACGAAATATAGGAGTTCCAATGGGACACACCTTAATTGCATTTGAAGCAACCTTAAAAGGATTGAATAAATTGGTTTTAAACGAACCAAAATTCGCGGAAGATTTAGAGAAAAATTGGGCAGTTGTTGCTGAAGCGATTCAAACTATTTTACGAAGAGAAGGTTATCCAAATCCTTATGAAGCCTTGAAAGATTTAACTAGAACCAATTCGGTCATCAACAAAGAAGCCATCCAAAATTTCATACAAACTCTAAAAGTTTCCGATACAATAAAAGTGGAATTGATGCAAATTAGTCCAAGTAATTATTTAGGGATTTAAAATTTAACCGCTAAGAACAATATGGTTTTAGGTAAGGTTCGCAAATTAAATCTTTGCGAACCTTGCGTTTTTTCTTTGTGCACTTTGCGGTTAAATAAGAATTATCTCGAATAATTAGGTGCTTCTTTAGTAATTGTAACGTTATGCGGATGGCTTTCGCCAATTCCGCTTGCGGTAATACGAACGAAGCGTCCAGATTCTTGAAGTGTTGGAATGTCTTTGGCGCCACAGTAACCCATTCCGGCTCGAAGACCGCCAACAAATTGTTGCATACTTTCATTTAATTCTCCTTTGTAAGGAACACGACCAACAATTCCTTCGGGAACTAATTTCTTAATATCGTCTTCCACATCTTGAAAATAACGATCTTTCGATCCATCTTCCATGGCTTCAATAGAACCCATTCCGCGGTAGGACTTGAATTTTCTTCCTTCAAAAATAATAGTTTCCCCAGGAGATTCTTTGGTTCCGGCTAATAAAGATCCTAGCATGACACAATCGGCTCCTGCAGCAATAGCTTTCGGAATATCCCCAGTGTAACGAATTCCACCATCAGCAATTACTGGAACTCCAGTACCTTTTAAGGCTGCAGCAACTTCTAAAACTGCAGAAAATTGTGGAAACCCAACTCCTGCAACTACTCTCGTAGTACAAATGGATCCTGGGCCAATTCCAACTTTTACAGCATCGGCACCATTGGCAACTAAATACAAAGCCGCTTCTGGTGTAGCAATATTTCCTACTACTACATCCAATTCTGGAAATTTTTCTTTTACTTGTTTCAAAACCGATACCACACCTTGCGTATGTCCGTGGGCAGTATCAATAATCACAGCATCTACTCCAGCGTTTACCAAAGCAGTTGCTCTTTCAAGAACATCCGCAGTTACTCCTAAAGCAGCAGCAACACGCAAACGTCCGAATTTATCTTTATTGGCATTTGGTTTCTGTGCCAATTTTGTAATATCTCTAAAAGTAATTAATCCAACTAATTTATAATTGGCATCTACAACTGGAAGTTTTTCAATTTTATTTTGTTGCAAAATCCCCTCTGCCTCTTGTAATGTAGTTCCTAAAGCAGCAGTAACTAAATTTTTAGAAGTCATGACTTCAACAATAGAACGGGAATTTATTTTTTCAAATCGTAAATCGCGGTTGGTTGCAATTCCCTTAAGGATTCCATTTTCATCCACCACAGGAATTCCACCAATACCAAATTCTTTCATGGCTTGTTTGGCATCGCCAACAGTTGCTGTTAAAGGCAATGTTACTGGGTCGATAA
Organism: Flavobacteriaceae bacterium; assembly: GCA_947452415.1. Lineage (GTDB taxonomy): Bacteria > Bacteroidota > Bacteroidia > Flavobacteriales > Flavobacteriaceae > Flavobacterium. Next base: position 4,587 of record CANGCT010000115.1, on the reverse strand, counting down.
TCATTCCAGCTTCGGCACGTTTTACCTTTCTAACTTTGGCTGCTTGTTGCTCAATAGTCATATTTTTATGCAAAACACCAATTCCACCTTCTTGCGCCATAGCAATTGCCATCGAGCTTTCGGTAACGGTATCCATAGCAGCAGAAACAATAGGAACGTTCAACGTAATGTTTCTAGAAAACTTCGATTGGGTACTAACTTCTCGTGGTAAAACTTCGGAATAATTTGGGATGAGCAGAACATCGTCGTAAGTAAGACCTTCGCCAACGATTTTAGAAATGTGTGCTTTCATTGCAATTTGTAGTTGTAGTTAAATTGCGAGCAAATATAGTGAAAAGTTGGAAGTTGGAAGTTGGAAGTTGGATTTTTTTTCTAAAGACTAAAACCTTTGTGATATAAATAGTTAAATGAAATCTAATTTAGAATAAAATCACTACCTTAGTTAACCTCATTCCTCTTTTATGTTAGATACCACAAAAATACCTACAGGACTTTCTAATGAAGAAGTAATTTCATCTAGAAAAAAAAATGGAAATAATTCACTTGAACACCAACAAAAAAATCATTTTCTTATTTCTTTATTAGAAATGATTAAGGAACCAATGTTCTTACTATTAGTGGCTGCAGCAAGTATTTATTATATTTCGGGAGATTATGGTGATGGTATCTTTATGACCGTTGCAATTGTTCTAGTTTCTGCAATATCTTTATTTCAAGAATCTAGAAGTCGCAATGCAATTGATGCCTTAAAAAAATTATCCCAACCCAACAGTAAAGTATTTCGAAATAGTGTTTTAGTTGAAATTCCAAGTGAAGAAATTGTGCTTGGCGATAGTATTCAAATAGAAGAAGGTCACTTTATTCCTGCCGATGCAATCCTTGTACAATCGAATGATTTTTCAGTTAACGAATCCATTTTAACTGGCGAATCGCTATCGGTATTTAAAGATGAAAATTCCGAAAACAAACAAGTTTTTCAGGGGACAATTGTAGCAACAGGATTAGCAATTTGTGAAGTAAATGCTATTGGAAATCAAACAAATCTTGGAAAAATAGGCGCTAGTTTAGAAAAAATAGTAGAAGAAAAAACACCTTTGCAAATTCAAATTGGGAATTTTGTAAAGAAAATGTCCATCATCGGATTGGTGATTTTTGTAATGGTTTGGGGAATGCAATTTTACCGTTCCAAACTTATTTTAGATAGTTTACTGAAAGCCTTAACTATTGCCATGAGTGTTATTCCAGAAGAAATTCCGGTGGCATTTGCTTCTTTCATGGCACTTGGCGCATGGCGATTAATGAAAATTGGCATTATCACTAAACAGACCAAAACTGTAGAAACTTTAGGAAGTGCCACTGTTATTTGTACCGATAAAACAGGGACAATTACCGAAAATAAAATGAGTTTAGCACAAATGTATCTTTTCATTTCTAATACTATCATCGACGCTAAAGAAAAATTAAATCCGGAAGCCGAAGAAGTTTTGAGTTACTCGATGTGGTCTAGCGAACCAATTCCGTTTGATGCCATGGAACTTGCGATTCATAATGCTTACGCAAATTTAGAAAGCGCGGATGAAAGAACTAATTACAAATTAGTTCACGAGTATCCGCTAGGCGGAAAACCACCAATGATGACACATATTTTTGAAGGTTCAAAAGGAAAAATCATTGCAACTAAAGGAGCACCCGAAGCCATTTTGGAAGTTTGTAATTTATCGGAAGTCGAAAAGAATACCGTTTTAGATGCCATGAATACTATGGCTGCAGAAGGCTATAGAGTTCTTGGGGTTGGAGTTGCCGAATTTGCTGGAACGAATTACCCGAAAACGCAACAAGAATTTCAATTTGTTTTTAAAGGATTAGTAGCATTTTATGATCCCCCAAAAGAAAATATTCAGAAAGTTTTTGAGGCCTTTTACAAAGCAGGAATTCAAGTAAAAATTGTTACTGGAGATAATGCTGCAACTACAACCACTATTGCAAAACAAGTTGGTTTTAAAGATGCCGATAAAGTATTGAATGGTGATGAACTGATGGAAATGGACGCAGCAACTTTAAAACAAAAGGTTATGGAAACTGCCATTTTCACTAGGATGTTTCCCGAAGCCAAACTAAAAATTATTCAAGCCTTAAAAGATAACGACCAAATTGTTGCCATGACTGGCGATGGGGTAAATGATGGGCCTGCTTTAAAATCGGCGCATATTGGAATTGCGATGGGTGAAAAAGGCACTGAAATTGCTAAACAAGCCGCTAATTTAATTTTGATTAACGATGATTTCGCCAAAATGGTAGATGCCATTGCCATGGGAAGAAAAATATATTTGAATTTGAAAAAGGCAATACAATATATTATTTCTATTCATATTCCGATTATCTTGATTGTGTTTATTCCTTTGGCTTTGGGATGGATGTATCCAAATATTTTTACTCCCGTTCACATCATATTCTTGGAGATTATCATGGGACCAACTTGCTCTATAATTTATGAAAACGAACCTATGGAAGGCAATTTAATGTTGGAGAAGCCAAGACAATTAACAACAACTTTTTTCAATTTGAAAGAAATTACGATGAGTATCATTCAAGGTTTAGTAATTACTTCAGGTTTGCTTTTTGTTTACCAATATTGCTTAGCAGAAGGATGTACTGAAAACGTTACTAGAACTACTATTTTCTTGACGTTGATTGCTTCAAATATATTTTTAACTTTAGAAAATCGTTCGTTTTACTATTCTATTTTTACTACTATTCGGTATAAAAACAATCTAGTTTTAATAATTATTGGAATTACAATTCTCATAACTTCGTTACTATTATTTGTTCCTCTTTTTTCTAAATTTTTCTTATTTGAAAAAGTGAGTTTTAGTCAAATTGGGTTTAGTGTTTTGGTTGGGTTTGTATCGGTACTATGGATTGAAATTTATAAGATTTTTAAAAGACATTAGTTTTTTTAGACACGAATTGCACGAATTTGCACAAATTAATGTGGATTGAAATTACACGAATTAATGAAAACAGAATATCTCTAACGGAATACTGAGAATTGAGCACTGCCCCTCTAGCCCAGATAGAAATGGAAAGCATTTTATTGAAGAATTCTATTTTTTGTTGCGCTAAAAAAGCGACCAACGGAAGCTCTTTTTAGGGCTTACAAAAAAGGAATTCTTGATAAAATCTTGGAATGAATAGCTGGATTAGCTTCTAATGAAATTCCCCAAACAATCTTGAAGCTACATTGTAAGCGCTTTCAAAACTCATTGGACTGGTGTTGGTATCTACTTTTTGCTGAGTGAAATAAGACAACATTTTTTCGGTTGGCATATTGCCTGTTAAATCGTCTTTTGCCATCGGACAGCCACCAAAACCTTGGATAGCGCCATCATAACGGCGGCAACCTGCTTGGTAAGCGGCATCGATTTTTTCAAACCATTTATCGGGAGTGGTGTGCAAATGGGCACCGAATTCGATGTTTGGGTATTTCGGAATTAAATTGGAAAATAAATAACTAATTACCTCTGGCGTAGAACTTCCGATGGTGTCGGAAAGCGATAAAATTTTCACGCCCATAGTGGCTAATTTTTCGGTCCAATCGCCTACTACATCCACATTCCATGGGTCGCCATAGGGATTTCCGAAACCCATAGAAATATAGGTTACCACTTCTTTATTGGTCTTGTCGGCAATTTCTAAAATCTCTTGTAACGTGATTAAACTTTCGGCAATTGTTTTGTGGGTATTTCGCATTTGAAAATTCTCGGAAATCGAAAAAGGAAACCCTAAATACTGAATTTCTTTGTGAACCGAAGCCATCGCTGCGCCTTGAATATTAGCGATAATTGCTAATAATTTACTGGTCGTTTGGGATAAATCTAATTGTGCCAATACCTCTGCCGTATCCACCATTTGCGGAATGGCTTTGGGTGACACAAAGCTTCCAAAATCAATAGTATCAAACCCTACCCGAAGCAAGGATTGAATGTAATCAACCTTCCGTTCGGTAGGAATGAAAGGCTTGATACCTTGCATGGCATCGCGTGGACATTCTATGATTTTGATTTTGTTCATCTGTTGTCAAAGATACTAAAGAAATCGATTTTACGAAATCGATTTTTATAGAAGTGCTAAAATATATTTTTTGAAAATATTACACTTTTCGGTAATAATGTAAAATATTACACTTTTTGGTAATAATTAATAATATTACGTATTTCGGTAATAATTTGAAATATTACACTTTTTGGTAATACTTTTTGTTTTATTGAAAATTAATAGTACTTTTGGTCTATGATTGTGATACTTACAGCAGATATTATTAACTCGAGAAAGGTAGTTTCTAAAAAATGGATGGACGATTTAAAAACGTTATTCCAGCCTTTTGGAAAGACTCCAAACGATTGGGAGATCTATCGTGGTGATGAATTTCAGATGGAAATAAAGAACCCGGAAGATGCCTTTTTAATAGCGTTTCAGATAAAAGCGTTCTTTAGATCAATTCATTTAGATGTGCGCATCAGTTTGGGTTTTGGAGATAAAACGTATAAGGCTAGAAAAATTACCGAAAGTAATGGTAGCGCCTTTATT
>CANGCT010000114.1 GCA_947452415.1 Flavobacteriaceae bacterium | reverse complement strand
CCAACAGTTCCGTTAACCACTTGCAATGCTTTTTCGTGACGCGGACGTTGTTTTAAAGCACCTGTCAATGTTTTACCATAAAACTCCCAGTTAGCAGTTTCGATAGCTGTAGATAATTCACCAGCAGATCCTCTTAATAACATCCAACGCATGTAAGCCTTCCAATCTTCTACTTTATTGTCTGTGAAAATAGTTTGCAAAGCAGCCATATATCTTGGTTGTGCAACAATTACAGTGTCTACTTTAGCAATTCCAATTCCTTTTAAATAAGCATTCCAATTGATAACTGGAACCATTTTATTCAAATCGGCAATAGAAGTAGGATTGTATTGTTTTTTGCTATCTCTTCGTTCTACTCTGTCCAACCTTGGTTTGGACATTGCAATTTCTAGAGCAAGAATTTTATCGGCATCCACTTTAGCTTGAGCAGGAGTTTCACCAATAAATTGCAACATTTTAGCTACGTGAAGCACGTATTTCTCTCTTTTTTCTTTAGAATCTTTGTCTTCCGAAACGTAATAATCTCTATCAGGCAAACCTAATGAACCAGGTCCTAGGCTAACCACATTTCGGTTACTGTCTTTTTCGTCAGCACCAATTCCAAAACCGAAAAAACCAGCGCCATCTCCAGCTGCTTCGGTTTCCATTAGTAATTTTTGTAAATCCGCTGTATTTTTAACTGCGTTAATTTTAGCTAAATACGGTTTAATTGGAGCAATACCTTGTTTGTTTCTTGCCACAGTATCCATCACCGATTTGTAGATGTTGATGGCTTTACCTTGGTCGGTATTCGATTTGTATTTAGGATCTTTAGCAGCATCTTTCAAAATTGCCAAAGCATCTTTATCGGTGTTTTGACGCAATTCATCAAAACTTCCCCAACGGGTTTTATCGGCTGGAATTGCTGTGTTTTTAAGCCAAGTCCCGTTTACGAATTGAAAAAAGTTATCGTTTGGTCGAACCGTTTTATCCATTAAATCTAAGGATATTCCTGGCTTTTTTTGCTGCGCATTACCTTGATTTAGGGCTAACAATCCTGCTGCCAAGAAACCAAACTTAATTGAAGTTTGTATTTTCATGTTTTAATTTTTGTTTGTTTGCACAAATCTATTAATTTTTAATTAATGAAATGTTAAAATCCTAATAATGTGTTCGCACCGATTAATCTAGTTTTAAAATGGATTAGATGTTTTGTACCTTTGAAAAAAAAATGTTGCGCAAACTTAAAGAGTATCGTGTTTTTATTGGATTTTTTGTACTGTTTTCTGCAATTACCATAAGTGCTTTTTACACTGTTTTAATACCAAAAAAATCGTTACAAATATTCAATCCTAGCGATGTGAACCCCGAAATGGTAGATTCTACTATTCAATATGTAGCGATAGACCATACGATTTCCGATTTTTCTTTTACCAATCAAAACGGAAAAACCATCACCCAAAAAGACTATGCAGGCAAAATTTATGTTGCCGATTTTTTCTTTACCACCTGCGGATCTATTTGTCCGAAAATGACAAACAATATGGTTTGGTTGCAAAATCAAATAAAGAACAACCCAAAAGTATTATTGCTTTCCCATTCGGTTACACCCGATATTGACAGCGTTTCTGTTTTGAAAAAATATGCTCTTGAAAAAGGAGTTATCGACAGCAAATGGAACTTAGTTACCGGAAATAAAAAAGACATTTATTTCATTGCCCGAAAATCGTATTTGGCGGTGAAAACTGGAAAACCATCGGAAATGTACGATATGGTACACACCGAAAATTTTGTTTTAATAGATTCTAAACGTCGCGTTCGTGGATTTTACGATGGTACTAATTTGGATGGCCCTACCGAACCCGGAATAAAAAACGTGAAACAATTATTAGAAGATATTAATTTTCTCTGTTCTGAAAAGGAGTAAAAAGGAGAGTTGTCAGAAAAAACAAGTTCTAATTATATCTTAAACTTGATAATTATCATAGATTTTACATTGCAAATACTTACTTTTGTATTTTAATTCAATCTAAATAAAGCCGTGCAAATTACCGTCGGGGAACTTAAAATAGGGCAAAAAGGAGTTATTGTCGATTTCAATATCGATAAAATCCCCTTGAAATTACTCGAAATGGGTTGTTTGCCTGGAAATACTATTGAATTAATTCAAATTGCACCTTTTGGTTGTCCGCTGTATTTTAATGTAAACGATTCGCATGTAGCCATTCGTTTAGAAACGGCTAAAGAAATAACAGTAGTCATTGAAAATAATAATTAATGGCTAAAGACACCATAAAAGTTGCACTAATTGGGAATCCAAATACTGGGAAAACTTCGGTTTTTAACCAACTTACAGGCTTGCACCAACAAGTGGGAAATTACCCAGGAATAACCGTTGAAAAGAAAATTGGCTCCTGCAAACTAAACGAATCAACCAAAGCAACCATATTAGATTTACCAGGAACTTATAGTTTAAACGCTAGTTCTATTGATGAAAATGTGGTGATTGAATTGCTGATGAATAAAAAAGACGAAAACTTTCCCGATGTGGTGGTCGTAGTTTCGGAAGTAGAAAATCTAAAACGAAACCTTCTTCTTTTTACCCAAATTAAAGATCTAGAAATTCCTACCGTTTTGGTCATCAACATGAGCGACCGCATGAAACTGAAAGGGATTGAATTGGATATTCCTCTGCTAGAGCAACAACTGCAAACTAAAATTGCCTTGGTAAGTTCTAGAAAAAACATCGGAATTGAAAAAATAAAAGAATTAATTCTAAACTACGAATCACTTTCTACACATCCGTGTTTAAATGCGTCTTCTATTGACCCTGAATATTTTGATAAATTAAGAAAAGCATTCCCAAACCAATTGGTTTATAAACTTTGGTTGGTAATCACGCAAGATGTAAATTTCTTGAATTTAGATCGAAACGAAATGAAAAGTTCGTTTACTAAATCGCATGCCGATTTGAAACGATTACAGCAAAAAGAAACCATAAAAAGGTACCAATTTATTAACGACACTTTAAAATTAAGTCAAAAAATTGATCAATCTAAGGCCTCCGATGTTAGAGCAAAACTAGATAGAGTTTTAACTCATAAAGTATTTGGCTATTTGATTTTCTTTGTGGTTTTGTTTGCGATCTTCCAGTCTATTTTTGATTGGAGCAGCATCCCGATGGATTTTATAGATCGCTCGTTTGCAAATTTGTCTTCCTATGCAAAAATGCATTTGCCTGCAGGTGAATTTACCAATTTAATAAGCGAAGGAATCATCCCAGGAATTGGAGGAATATTGATATTTATACCCCAAATAGCCTTCTTGTTTCTGTTTATTTCTGTTTTGGAAGAAAGTGGCTATATGAGTAGGGTGGTTTTTTTAATGGATAAAATCATGCGAAGATTTGGGCTTTCCGGAAAAAGTATCGTGCCGTTAATCTCCGGGACTGCTTGTGCCATTCCGGCAATTATGGGTGCTCGGAATATTGAAAACTGGAAAGAACGATTAATCACTATTTTGGTGACGCCATTCATCACTTGTTCGGCAAGATTACCAGTATATGCCATTTTAATTGCGCTAATAATTCCGCAAAAAAGAGTTTTCGGATTCTTAAGTTTACAAGGTTTAACTCTTATGGTTTTATATCTTTTAGGTTTTGGAGTAGCAATATTTTCGGCTTATATTTTAAACAAAATTTTAAAAATAAGTTCCAAATCGTATTTCGTAGTTGAGATGCCAAGTTATAAAATTCCGCTATTTAAAAACGTTGCCATTAACATCTTAGAAAAAACAAAAGCGTTTGTTTTTGGTGCTGGTAAAATCATTTTGGCAATATCTATAATTCTATGGTTTTTGGGTTCTCACGGACCACAATCTACTTTTGGAAATGCCGAAAAAATAATTGCTCAAAAAACCAAAATTAATGCAACAAATCGGGATAATCTAGTTAGTGAATACAAACTAGAGCATTCGTATATTGGAATTCTTGGAAAATCCATCGAGCCCGCAATTAAACCATTGGGTTACGATTGGAAAATAGGAATTGCGGTAGTAAGTTCGTTTGCGGCCCGAGAAGTTTTTGTAGGAACTCTAGCAACCATTTACAGTGTAGGAAGCCATAGCGATGAAGAAGCAACCATAAAAGAACAAATGAAAAATGAAGTTCGCGAAGATGGCAGTAAGACATTTAATTTTGCAACAGGAGTTTCCCTCTTACTTTTTTATGCCTTTGCTATGCAATGTGTGAGTACTTTAGCAATTGTGAAAAAAGAAACCAATTCGTGGAAGTGGCCAATAATTCAATTGGTTTTCATGAGTGGATTTGCATATGTAACGGCACTATTAGCCTACCAATTTTTAAAATAATCTCCATCAATTTATTTAAAAAATGCAACAAATACTCGTTTACTTCGCTTTAGGAATTGCCTTGGCTTATTTGTACAATAAATTTTTTGGGAAGAAAAAGCCTAAGAAAAATTGTGGAGATGATGATTGTGGGTGTAATTAATTTTTTTGTAAATTCGTATATTCAAATTTTCGATTATGAAAAACAAAATCAGTATTCCGGTTATAGAAGATGTTTCAGTTCAGGCAAAAGCAATTTCTAATGGTTTGAAAAAAAAGAACTTACATTCTGCTGAAGATGCATTTGAAAAAAAATGGGCAGAAGGAATTTCAGGAGACGAATTAGTTAAAAGAGTTCAATCGCATATAAATACTTTGCCTTGGAAAAAGTAGTGATTTATTCTAAAGAAATGGAGTTTTATCTTAATGATTTGATAGACATCCTTTTCTATAATGACTATTTCAGTTACAAAGAAAATGCAGAAAACTATGTTTTGAAACTGAAAAATGAAATTGAAAGCGTCATTTCATTGAAGAAACATTGGACTGCTCCAAAAAATTTCAAAACTACGGTAAAAAATATATCGTGGTTTCTATAACCCAAAGAACTTCGTGGTTCGTGTTTTTTGATCAAAAAGCAAATCGGTATTTAATCCAATATATTACTAACAACCATGTTGAAGAATCTAAAGAGTTACACTCTAATCCATAAAAACAATTTGGATGTACTGCTTTTTAGGTTTTACAATTTGCCCTTCTTTTGGATACGGTACAACTCCAATTGATTTTATCTTTTTAGTAAAATAAGTAGCAAACCATTTGAAGTTTTGTTCCTTATTTTTAGAATTAAACGTAGCCGTTTTTTCTTCAACCAATTTCTTGTCTTTGTATACTTCTACAGTTGCCGAAACTTCTCCAGCCCAAATACAGGTTACTCCTTCAGGACATCTTGAATCGTCAAAAACACTTTGCAATCGCAAATAATATCCCGATTTAGGAATGCATTTTTTATTATTAATTTTAAGTTCGCTTTGAGCAAAAACAAAACTACTGGAAAGCACTAAAAAAAGTGTTAAATATTTTTTCATACGTTTAATTTTTAACCAAAAACAACGGAATGTGAATCTCATGACGAACCTTATCAACAGTTGTACCAAAAAGCAAATCTTTAAATCCGGTATGGCCATGGGTTCCCATCACCAAAATATCAAAATCTCCTTCGTTCACAATTTTTGAAATGGCTTTAGTTGGCTTTCCAAATCCCAATTGAATGGCAACTTTATATCCTTTAGACAATAACATTTCTTGGTATTCCATCAATAATTTTTCGTCAATAGTGGATTCGTGATCATCAGTATTTCCGCCATAAATCATTGCACCAACAGTTTCAACCACGTGTATTAAGGTATAATGTGCTGCTTTTCCTCCCAATTCCAAAGCACTATTTATCGCTTTTTCATCAGCAAAAGAAAAATCTACCGAAACTGCAATTTTCTTTTTACTGTAGGATTCCGACTGCTCAAAATTCAAATTAATATTATGCGGTAAATGGTTGTGAATTTTATTTTTGACTTTAGCGAGTATCGGTTTGAAAACAATATACAAAAGCAAAATCAAAAAACCAATCGCTAACGGAACTACTGTTAACCATAAAAACATAGAATTTGATGAAGCCTGTAACGATCCTTTTATTTCATCAAAAACCAATTTGGCATTCAAGGAAACTATTATAATAGCAATAATCCAAGAAATAATTTGGGTAACTCTGCTAATGTGAAAGCCTTTCATTTTCGATTTATCACTTACAAAATGGATCAGCGGAATAATCGCAAAACCCAATTGCAAACTCAAAATCACTTGACTAAAAATTAGCATTTTTCCGGTAGCGCTTTCTCCATAAATCAGTATTACAAGCACCGCCGGAACAATGGCAATTATACGGGTAATTATTCGACGAACCCACGGCTGAATTCGTAAATTTAGATAGCCTTCCATAATAATTTGCCCGGCTAAAGTTCCAGTTATTGTAGAACTTTGTCCTGCTGCAATTAAAGCCACAGCAAATAAAATAGGAGCCCATTTATTCCCTAAAATCGGAGCTAAAAGTTGGTAAGCATCTTGAATTTCGGCAACTTGAAACAAGCCATTTCTGTGAAAAATAGCTGCTGCCAAAATCAAGATCGCAGCATTAACAAAAAAGGCCAAGTTCAGCGCAATAGTGCTATCAATAAAGTTATATTTCAAAGCCTGCTTAATTCCTTCTTTGCTTCGGTCGAATTTCCTAGTTTGTACCAAAGAAGAATGCAAGTATAAATTGTGTGGCATAACGGTAGCGCCTATAATTCCGATGGCAATATATAGTGCAGCCTCATTAGGTAAGGACGGAATTAATCCTGCCAATACTTTTCCCATTTCGGGTTGGGCAAAAAACAATTCAAAAACAAATGAAAAACCAATAATTAGTACCAATGCAATAATAAATGCTTCCATTTTTCGGATGCCTTTATTGATTAAAAAAAGCAATAAAAAAGTATCCAAAACGGTTATTAAAACACCATAAATCAAAGGTAATCCAGTCAGTAAATTTATCCCGATTGCCATTCCCAGCACTTCAGCCAAATCGCAAGCAGCAATGGCAATTTCGGCAAGGAAATATAAAATATAATTTATAAATGGCGAATAGGTTTCTCGAGAGGCTTGCGCCAAATCGCGTTGGGTGACAATTCCGAGTCGCGCACTCAAGCTTTGCAAAAGCAACGCCATTAAATTACTCATCAATAAAACCCAAACCAAAGTATACCCAAACTGGCTTCCGCCTGCTAAATCGGTTGCCCAATTTCCAGGATCCATATAGCCAACGCTAATCAAATAAGCCGGTCCAAGAAACGCTAATACTTTTCTAAAACCTTTTCTTTTGCCATCGGTTGCAACCGATTGATTTACTTCTTCAAGTGATTTGCCCATAGGTATTTACTAATTCAGGTCAAAAATACAGATTAAATTTTAAAGAATTCTATATATT
>CANGCT010000113.1 GCA_947452415.1 Flavobacteriaceae bacterium | reverse complement strand
TGCTTAAGTATCGTTTTAATATGTACTTATCTAAAATTGTCAGCATTTTTATATTTCAGGTTTCAAGTTTCAGGTTTAAGGTTTCGCAATAACTTGAAACCTTAAACTTGAAACTTTATTTACAATCTTTGACTCATTTGTTTGACCATCATTTCTTTCCAAACTCTAAAATCTCCTGCTAAGATATGTTTTCTAGCTTCACGAACCAACCACATATAAAAACCAAGGTTATGAATGGTTGCAATTTGTTTCCCTAAATACTCATTTGCAGCAAATAAATGACGAAGATAGGCCTTAGTATATTCCGTATCTACAAAGGTAATTGCCATTTCATCTATAGGAGAAAAATCATCTTCCCATTTTTTATTTTTGATATTAATGGTTCCGTGAGCAGTAAATAACATTCCGTTTCGTGCGTTACGTGTTGGCATTACACAGTCAAACATATCTACACCAAGTGCAATATTTTCTAGAATATTAATTGGAGTTCCAACCCCCATTAAATATCGAGGCTTTTCTTCTGGCAAAATATCACAAACTATTTCAGTCATGGCATACATCTCTTCTGCAGGCTCCCCAACCGAGAGTCCACCTATTGCGTTTCCTTGTTGACCAGAATTGGCAATATATTCTGCCGATTGCATTCGTAAATCTTTATAGGTACTTCCTTGTACGATAGGGAAAAACGTTTGGTCGTAACCATATTTTGTTGGCACTTTTCCCAAATGATTGATACAACGATCTAACCAACGGTGCGTCATTTTCATAGAACGTTGTGCATAACGGTAATCGCATGGGTAAGGCGTACATTCGTCAAATGCCATGATGATGTCGGCACCAATTGTTCGTTGAATTTCCATTACATTCTCGGGGGTGAAAAAGTGGTACGAACCGTCTATATGTGATTTAAACTTTACTCCTTCTTCTTTAATTTTTCTATTTGCCGAAAGGGAATACACTTGATACCCTCCAGAATCGGTTAAAATATTACGATCCCAATTCATAAACTTGTGTAATCCACCTGCTTTTTCAAGAATTTGGGTTTGAGGACGAAGATATAAATGGTATGTATTTCCAAGAATAATATCAGGATTAATTTCTTCTTTCAACTCGCGTTGGTGAACTCCTTTAACAGAAGCAACGGTTCCAACAGGCATGAATATTGGGGTTTCAATAACTCCGTGATCGGTAGTTATTTTTCCGGCTCTGGCTTTAGAATTTGGGTCTTTTTGTAATAATTCGAATATCATATAGGCTTTTTCAGTTGGCAAATATAAATTATTTAGATTTTAGGTTTCGGGTTTTAAACTTTAATTTAACAGATACTTTTAAAATGAAGACATGAATAAAACAAACTTAGGAATAGATTAATACAATATTAAATATTGTTTACTTCTTAAAATTTCGCGAACTTTGTATGCAATTATGCACAAAAAAAACATATTAAATGAAATTTATCAATTTAAACAAAATCATTATTTTATTTGCTTTTATTTTACTAAATATTTTATCGGTAAAAGCACAAGAAACTTATGAAGTTCAAGTCTATACTTCGCCTACGATGGCTAAAAACACAACAATATTTGAAATACACAGCAATATTTCACCAACCGGCCCCAAAAACGAAACTAATTTCACACATCCGCTTCATGAAACTTTAGAAATTACAACTGGGATTGCAAATAATTTTGAATTAGGCTTTTATATGTTCACTCGAATAAATAGTGGATCCTATAATTATATGGGGAGTCATATTAGACCAAGAATTACAGTGCCTACGTCTTGGAATTGGTTCATAGGAGCAAGTTTATCAGTAGAAGGTGGATTTGTAAAAAATGAAATAACTAATATTTATGATGCAGATTATGAGATACGACCTATATTTGATAAAACTATTGGCAAAAACTATCTTTCGCTAAATCCAACTTTTGATGGCTCATTTAAAACTAAAGAAGTTGCTTTTTCACCTAATATAAAATATTCATATTCAGCAAATACCAAATATTCATTAGGTATAGAATATTATGGAAATACTGGAAATCCATTTAGATGGGATAGTTATGATATACAAACACACCAATTGTATTTAGTAACCGATTTATATCTAGACACGAAACACGAAATTGAATTTGGAATAGGACATGGTACTACTTTAAGTTCTGATGTTTGGAACATTAAATTAATTCTAGGACAGCGTGTAAACTGGAAAAATAAAAAAATAAAAAAATAATGAGTGAAAAATATCAAGAAGAACATTTAAAAAGTTCCGAATTTATAACCGATATGGTAATCGGGATGAGTGATGGGTTAACAGTGCCGTTTGCCCTTGCAGCAGGATTAAGTGGTGCTGTAGATAGTAATGCAATTGTAATTACTGCTGGTATTGCCGAGATAGTTGCAGGTTGTATTGCAATGGGATTGGGTGGTTATCTAGCAGGAAAAACAGAACAAGAACATTATGAAAGTGAACTAAGAAGAGAATATTTTGAAGTGGATAATTACCATCAAAAGGAAATTGATGAAGTAAAAGAAATCTTTGCCGATTATGGAATTGATGAAGCAGGACAAACTTTGTTGGCAAACCAACTATCCAAAGACAAGAAAAAATGGGTCGATTTTATGATGAAATTCGAATTAGGACTAGAAGAACCGCATCCTAAAAGAGCAAGAAATAGTGCTTTGACTATTGGTATTGCTTATTTTGTAGGTGGACTTTTACCTTTGTCTGCCTACTTTTTTACCGAGACCCCTAAAGAAGGATTAGTAGTATCTGCTATTATTACAACCGTTTGTCTTTTTATTTTTGGTTATTTCAAAAGCAAAGTTACTGGACAACCTCCAATAAAAGGAGCGTTAAAAGTTACAGCAATTGGTCTTGTTGCAGCAGCAGCAGCATTTGGAATTGCAAAATTAGTTGGGTAAACCGTCCAAAATATATAATTTTTAAAAGTCCTATTCATTTAGGACTTTTTTTTTAATCTTAATAACTTTTCAAAAGTCTGCTATCTATTTGTCTACTATCTATTATCTAAAAATCCTATCTTTGGAACATTATAATTTTTAACTACACAAAATGTCTGACATTAAACAACTACAAGATTTTACAACACAAGTACGAAGAGACATCCTTCGAATGGTTCATGCAGTAAATTCAGGTCATCCCGGAGGTTCTTTAGGCTGTACTGAATTTTTAGTAGCCTTGTACCAAAACATCCTTACCCGTAAAGAAGGTTTTGATATGGACGGAATTGGTGAAGATTTATTCTTTCTTTCTAACGGTCATATTTCTCCTGTTTTTTATAGCGTTTTAGCCCGAAGCGGATACTTTCCGGTAACAGAATTGGCTACATTTAGAAAACTAAACACACGTTTACAAGGACATCCAACTACCCACGAAGGTCTTCCAGGAATTAGAATTGCTTCTGGATCTTTAGGACAAGGATTATCCGTTGCTATTGGTGCTGCTCAAGCAAAAAAACTAAACAACGATAATCATTTAGTTTATGCACTTACTGGAGATGGGGAATTACAAGAAGGCCAAAATTGGGAGGCCATCATGTATGCTTCCGCAAAAAAAATAGATACCTTAATTGCTACTGTTGATTTAAATGGAAAGCAAATTGATGGATCTACTGACGAGGTTTTAAACATGGGAAACATTCGCGCTAAATTTGAAGCATTCGGTTGGGACGTTTTAGAAATTGCAGAAGGAAACAATATTGAAGCAATTCTTGTTGGAATGAGTGAAGCCAAAGCAAGAACTGGAAAAGGAAAACCAGTTTGTGTATTATTACATACCGAAATGGGTAATGGTGTTGACTATATGATGCACACTCATGCTTGGCATGGTAAAGCACCTAACGATGAGCAATTAGCAAAAGCATTAGAACAAAACCCAGAAACTTTAGGAGACTACTAAATAATTATGAATTATGAATTTTCATAATATTAATTTAAAACTCAATCAATCTTTGAACAAGAAATGAAAAAATATACCAACACAGGAAGTAAAGATACCCGTTCAGGATTTGGTGCAGGAATGACCGAATTAGGACAAAAAAATGAAAATGTAGTAGCACTATGTGCCGACTTAATTGGATCATTAAAATTTGACGATTTCAAAAAAAATCACCCAAAACGTTTTTTTCAAATTGGAATTGCTGAAGCCAACATGATTGGAATTGCTGCCGGATTAACTATTGGAGGTAAAATTCCTTTTACAGGAACATTCGCTAATTTTTCAACTGGAAGAGTTTACGATCAAATCCGCCAATCAGTTGCCTATTCCGATAAAAATGTAAAAATTTGTGCTTCGCATGCAGGATTAACCCTAGGCGAAGATGGTGCAACTCACCAAATATTAGAAGATATTGGTTTGATGAAAATGTTGCCAGGAATGACTGTAATCAACACTTGTGATTACAACCAAACCAAAGCGGCTACAATAGCAATTGCAGACCACCATGGCCCCGTTTATTTACGTTTTGGACGTCCTGTAGTGCCTAACTTTATGCCTACCGATGAGCCTTTTGTAATTGGAAAAGCAATTTTATTAAATGAAGGAACCGATGTAACCATTATTGCTACTGGGCATTTAGTTTGGGAGGCGTTAATTGCTGCAGAAGCATTGAAAGCAAAAGGAATATCTGCCGAAGTAATCAATATTCATACTATTAAACCTTTAGATGAAGAGGCTATATTAAAATCGGTTGCCAAAACAAATTTTGTAGTTACTGCAGAAGAACACAATATCCTTGGCGGATTAGGAGAAAGCGTTGCTAGAACTTTAGCATTAAACAATCCTAAACCACAAGAATTTGTTGCAGTGCACGATTCGTTTGGTGAAAGTGGAACTCCAGAACAATTGATGGAGAAATACAAACTAAACAATCAAGCCATTGTAGAAGCTGTAGAACGAGTAATAAAGAGAAAGTAATTGCCACAAAAAAAGTCTCCTGAACATACAGGAGACTTTAAAAAATCTAACAAAATTGAAAAAACTATTTAGGGCAAAAAGGTTCATTTTTTTATAAACATATTAGTGTAATATTTTTTTCCAGTAGTTGGACAAATAGATATAGAAAGACCTATATGAGTATAATCACCATCTAAATTAGATTTATGATTCGGACTATTTAACCAAGCATTTAATACCGTTGTAGGACATGAAAAGTTGTAGGCCAAATTCTCTCCAACTTTATACGCGCCTAAAACATTAATAAGATTTTGAGCTCTTTCATTGAATAAATCATGAGTTAACGCATTATTATATATCATATAATTATTGTGTTCTAAAGATTTATACGAAATATGATTTATTAATATTAATGGATTCATGCCATTACTTATTCTATAATCATTAATCTTCTGAACTAATTGAGACTCTTCTTGAGAGTAATCATAATTTGTAATTAAAGTTTTGTCTAAATTTACTTCTTCATCATTGTTGTTTTTAGAACAAGAACTCATTGTAAATACCAATACCATTGATATTAACATCATTTTTAATTTTGTTTTCATAATAAAGTAGGTTAGGTTTTGAAGTAGATGTGGGGCAACTATCTTCGGATTAAAATTGTAAGAACGTATATTGTTATTTGTTATTCAAAACTAAACAAAATACGATTAAACACTATAAAAAATCGACCAAATACACTTATTATACAAAATACATTGTAATTTTCCTACAATTAAGGAGAAAGTCTATCTATTTTCCAACTGAAATCTGGTTGCAAATGGAAGCGAATTCTGTCGTGCAATCTATTTGCTCGACCTTGCCAAAATTCCACTTCTTTGGGACGTACTAAATACCCACCCCAATGTTTTGGACGACTTATTTCTTTGCCTAGGCATTCTTGCTCTAGAAGTATTAAATTGGTTTCAAGGTATTCTCTATTAGGAATAATTTCACTTTGTGGGGATACAATTGCACCTAATTTACTTCCATCTGGTCGGGAAGCAAAATAATTATCGGAAATTACCTCTGAGGTTTTCTCGGCTATTCCTTTTATGATGACTTGTCGTTCTAGGCTAGTCCAAAAAAACGAAAGGCAAATATGAGGATTATTTTCAATTGCTTTTCCTTTTTCGGAATTGTAATTGGTATAAAAAATAAAACCTTCTTCGTTGAATTTCTTGAGTAATACTACCCGCGATTTAGGAAAACCATCCAAACCAATAGTTGCTACGGTCATGGCATTAACTTCGTCTACTCCACCAAAATCCTCAGTTTCATGAAACCATCTATTAAATAAATTAATAGGGTCATCGGGAATGTTGTGTTCTAGAAGTTCGCTTTTTTCGTAGGATTTTCTGTAATTACTTAGGTCTTTCATGGGAGGATATTAAAAAGCAAAGTTCGCAAAGTTTTTGGGATAATTTTCAAAAAAATGAAATTGAATTATAGATGGGTGTATTTTTTTTATCTTAACAAAAATTTATTTCCTTTTAAATTCTAATTTCACAAAAGACATAACCCGCTTAGCCCTGACAGGAGCAAGCTACCGTGTAGCGCGGATGGCAGGAATTGCCTTTACTAAAATACCTACTGTTTCGCTCTTACTAATCTAAAGAGAATTCTTTTCCGTCTTCGGCTAGATGCACGTTTGGGAAGATAGTTTGTGCTTCATTTTTAAACATTTCGATACTGCTGTATCGTGTGGAATAATGGCCTAAAATAAGGTTTTTAACCTTGGCTTTGAGGGCAATGGTAGCCGCTTGCTTGGCTGTGGAATGCATGGTTTTTTCGGAAAGTGGTGCTTCGCTTTCTAGAAAAGTGCTTTCGTGGTAGAGGTAATCGGCATTTTGAATGATAGAAATTATGCTTTCGTCGTACTTGGTATCGCTGCAATAGGCATAGGTTTTTACCGGCAGCGGCGGGAAGGACAACTCGGAATTGGGGATCACAGTGCCGTTGTCAAGGGTGACATCGCCACCAAATTTTATTTTGTTGAAATATACTTTATCGATGTTGTAATTTTCGATAGTTTCAATATTGAGTTTACGTTCGATATTTTTTTCTTGAAAAAGAAATCCGTTGGTATAGATGCGATGGCTTAATGGGATGGTTTTTACGATTACTTTTTCGTCTTCAAAAACCGTTATGGATTCGGTGGATTCTAGTTCGTGGAAATAGAGGTTATAACCAGTGTAGGAGCCCGAAGCCTTTAATTGCAATAGGATAATTTCTTTAATGCCTTTTGGGCCGTAAACGTGCAAATCGTTTTCGCGATTGAGTAACATGAAGGTGGAAATTAATCCAATCAATCCGTAAAAATGATCGCCATGAAGATGGGAAATGAAAATGTGGTTGATTTTGGAAAACTTGATTTTGCTTTTGCGCAATTGCACTTGGGTTCCTTCGGCACAATCAATTAAGAACACTCTGTTTTTTATTTCTAAAATTTGAGAGGTTGGATTAGAGAAGGTTCTGGGTGTTGCGGCATAGCAGCCAAGTATGGTTAGTTTCAAATTTTATTTTTGTTTTTTGGATAACCTATACATTCCAAAAGCCAAGAATATATTAGAAAATATATTCAATAAATTATAGTTATTTCTTGTATATCCTAAATAGAGATTAACAAATAACAAAATAATATTTAAGGCCGTCAAAATGTAAAATATTCTTTTATCCATATAAATTTATTCGGTTTTATCGTT
>CANGCT010000112.1 GCA_947452415.1 Flavobacteriaceae bacterium | reverse complement strand
TATTTGAATAATTAACAGATGAAAAAAGTAGTTTTTTATGAAAAATTGGGGTGGACATTTTACTCCGGAATCAGGTGGTCATTTTGAATTGGAATCAGGTGGTCACTTTAAATTGGAATTGGGTGGTCAATATCACCGGAATATGCAAGCAATACCAACGGTTAATCCAGCAGCAGTTTGAAAAACCCAAGTAGCATTAGGATCACCTTGTGCATCAAGAGTCAAGTCACCGTTAGAAATATTAAACGTTCCACTAGCTGATTTATAAATTCCAGGAGCTAATGTTAAACCGCCCAATTCGCCCGCACCTGCATCAATTCCTCCCGGCATTGAAGCAGGCGAAATACTAATATAGGCTGCATTAGCATCCGATAATCCTTGTGTTGCTATTGCAAATGAAGCTGCCGTTCCTGGCATAGGAGGAGCAGTAAAGATTCCATTTGTAACATTACCTACATTCAAAGGTGTTTCTGTATAAATAGCTGTAGCATCATGAAAACCAGTTATCAATGTTGATGCTGCTGTTGTACCTATACTTCCATTAATTACAGTATTCAATCCTTGATTGGTTATCCCTGCGTTTCCTCCAAAAGCACCAAACTGTTTAATCATTCCTAATTCAGGACCTATAGAAGAATTTATCGTAGTAAAATTCCAAACATAGTCATTTGCAATGGCTACACCCGCAATATTTTTTGCTCCAATTGTGATAGTAGCCGTATAGGTAGCATCAGACAAAAGTGGGTTGTTTGGTGTAAATGACGCAATCATACCACTGTAAGTAACTACACCCATGACAGCTGTAGCTCCTTCTTTCAAGATAAAAGTAGATTCAGTTATAGTGAGTGGATCCATAGCCATGTCAAAAGTGGCAATCACTACTTTGTTTACAGCAACGTTGGCAGCATTGTTAATTGGATCGGTCAAAATAACTTTGGGAGCTATAATAACTCCTGTTGTAAAACTCCATACATAATTAACTGCAATTGGAGTACCCGCTGTGTTTTTAGCGCCAATAGTAATTGTGGCAGTATATATAGTATTGCCAATTAAATTAGAATTTGGGGTAAAAAAAGCATCATTTCCAGAATAAGTAACTGCACCTGTAATAGCAGTAGTTCCTTGTTGTAATGTAAATGTTGTAGCGTTTATTGTCGTAGCGTCCATAGGCATATTGAAAGTAGCACGTAGCACTTTATTCAATACGACTCCAGTTTCATTAGTGGTGGGACTAGTAGTAATTACAATAGGTTGTAACGTTGCGCCAGTACTAAAAGCCCAAACATAATCTTCTTGCAAGGCATTGCCTTTAGTGTCTTTCACTGCAGATGTAACTTTCCCAATGTAGGTTGTATTGGGTGTTAAATTTGTTATCGGACTAAAAGTAGCGGTTACACCGGAATAGGTTACAACACCAGTTACAAGAATAGGAGTGCCAAAAGAAGCTGATGTACTAGTTAATGTAAAAGAACTTTGGGTAATAGTAGAAGGATTCATATCCTCATTGAAGGTAACTGTCACAACTTGGTTTAAAGGCACTTCCAAAGCAATCGAAATAGGATTTGTTGCCTTTACTATTGGGCATACGCCGATAGTCTCTTGAAAATCATCTTTAGCACAACTTGTAATTAAAATAACTAGAGCTATCGCCAGAGTTACTATTAGTTTTTTTTGTTTCATGGTTTTATTGTTTATGAAACAAAGGTCAATAGATATGTAGTTAAGGGTTTTACATTTAACTGAGTAAGAATTGTATTATTCCCACTTAATTACCATTGTACTGATTTATAATGTCGCTCTAATTTACAGCTCGTGAAGAATAATATTTTTTTTTAACCTATTCTAGGCATTTGTGCCCTGATTTCTAAAACCGTATTCACAGCCAATTTCGCTTTATATAGTTGGATAAGGCATCGTTTTATTTTTCGATGATAAACCTGTCTATCTATCCCAAAAAAATTACAGGCAAACATTATTGTTTGTTGTTCTTTTTGTTAAAAATTGTTGATTGTTCGGGTGATGAGTTTTTTTGTATGTTGATTTGATATTCTTTTTCTGCAATATCAATCATTGTATCAAAAATGATGGCTTTCTTATCAGCAATAAAAGCTTGTTGTCCTAAAAATGTTTTCTGCTTTTCTAGAAGTTTAACTTTCGCTTCTATTATTTTTTTGGAGATTTTGGCATATTTGATGGTGTTTGATTTTTCCCAATCCAAGTTACCCTATTTTCTTACCCATTGCACAACTGTCTTTCTACATTGAATGCCATAATTCTTTGTAGCTTCTGTTGTTGATAAGCTTACCGAGTTCTATTTCTTAAACAATTTGTAATTTAAAAGATATATTGTAGTCTTTTTATGTTCGCTTTACATAGCGACTTTCTTCCAGTTTTTGCATAAGGATACTTTTTGTGTACGGTATTTCAGGACAAGACAGTTGTAAAAGAAAAAACCCCGTAAATCATAAGATTTAAAGGGTTTTGGTACCGTTTGGTTTTTTACCAGCAGAGAGGAAGGGATTCGAACCCTCGATACAGTCACCCATATACACGCTTTCCAAGCGTGCGCCTTCAGCCACTCGGCCACCTCTCTAAAAATTATGACGCAAAGAACAACAAAATTTTGCAATAATCAAAACTAAGTTTACACCATTTCACCTCGTAGCGAGGTTTCAAATATAGTTTTGAAATTATTTGCCGCAACATTTTGACCTAACAGATACATTAACTTAGTAATAGCTGCTTCGGTGGTAATGTCTTTTCCAGAAATAATTCCAATTTTTTTTAATAAGGTACTAGTTTCATATTGTCCCATACTTACACTACCTCCTGGACATTGGGTAACATTTATAATATGCAAACCACTTTTAATGGCTTTTTTCAATAATTGGATAAACCAATCCTCGGTGGGAGCATTACCAGAACCATAAGTTTCTAAAATTATTCCTTTTAAATTTGGTATCGCAATAATAGATGCCATTACCGATTCATTTATTCCTGGAAACATTTTCAGAATTACCACATTACCATCCATCTGTTTATGAACAGCCAGTTTTTTATTTGTTTTAGCAAAAAGAGAACTAGAATTCACATTAAGATGCACTCCAGATTCTGCTAAGGCAGGATAATTTGGAGAAGTAAATGCGTTAAAATGTTCGGCATTAATTTTGGTAGTTCGGTTGCCGCGGTATAATTTGTATTCAAAATACAAACACACTTCTTGAATTACTGGTTTTCCTTTAATTTGTAAGGAAGCAATTTGTATGGCTGTAATTAAATTTTCTTTAGCATCGGTACGCAAATCTCCAATTGGCAATTGTGAACCAGTGAAAACAATCGGTTTTGCTAAGTTTTCTAACATAAAACTTACTGCCGATGCCGAATATGACATGGTATCCGATCCATGCAGTACTACAAAACCATTAAATTGAGCATAATTCTCTTCAATAATTGTGGTAATTTGAACCCATTTATCTGGATTCATATTCGAAGAATCAATTGGATTTTCAAACGAAACTGTTTCTATAGTACAATCTAACTGTTTCAATTCTGGAATTTTTTGCAATAACTTATTAAAGTTAAATGCTTTTAAAGCACCCGTTTTAAAATCTTTCATCATACCAATGGTTCCACCGGTATAAATTAATAATATATTTGGTTTAGATTGCATTTTCGTATTTCAACTTGTTTACCACAGGATTGGCATACATATTTAAAAAACCTTCCATCATGACACCATTAGAGCAGTCAATTTTTAATTCTAGTCTACGTTCGAATAATGATTTTTCGTTCTCGGTATAGTGCTCTTTAAATTTATCGGTTTTATACAATATATCGTAAGCAATATAATTGGTTGGCCACAATTTGTAGGATTGCAAAATAGAATCATCAATTGCTTGTGCTACCGCTTGCACTTGCTTATTATTATTGTCATTCTCTAGAGCAATAATATCTAATTCTTTATCTAAAATATCCCCAACATGAATATGAATTCGTTTCTTTTGTCCAATAATTCCGCTTAAAAGCGTAATGAAATCTTCGTTTTTTTCTTTCACATATTTTTCTGCTTTAGCTTCTGCCATTAACTGCGGCATTTTTAAAGCATCGGTAGGATCGTATTCATAGGAAATAGAAACAGGAACTATTTTTAATTTCTTAAAATAATTTATCAAATTTTCTTCATCAGATCCCATTCCAAGCATTTTTAATACTCCCGGATGGGTTGCATCGTTACCATCTTTAGTTCTTCCTTCGCGTTGTGCTATCCATACCGAACGGTTTTCTCTTAAAATAAGCTGTCCAATATATTCGGCCATTAATTTAGAACTTTGCAATAATTCTCTTGGTGGCAAACCTCTTTGCACTAAAAAATTCCTATTCAGTTTGGAAAGATTTAATAGAAAATCTTTTTTTACCAAATTGTCTCCTATAGCTGAGGCAGTCATTACCAAGCCGTGTTCAAACAAACAAACATTAAGCAAAGAAGTATCTAAGATAATGTCTCGGTGGTTAGATATAAAAAGGTAAGGGGTATGTTTTTCTAGTTTTTCAAAACCAGAAGTGGTCAATCCTTCGGAAGATTTTTCCAATACTTTTTGCACCGATTGATAAATAAAATTACATTGAAAATCACGAATAGAATGTGTTTTTCGCAATTGATTTTTCCATACCTCATCGTCTACATCTGGAAATGTAAAACTCATTATAGCCTTCATCATTGGATGATTAACTAAGCCGTTTATGGCTGGATTAACCTCGGCATCATAAAAAGGACGGATTGCGTCAAATTTCTGCATCTCTAGCTATGGATTATTTTCAAGAAGCAAAAGAACAAAAAAAAAAGGACTTATTAATTAATATTACATTAAATACCAAAAATGGCCTTGGAATTTTCAGTGGTAATTTGAGCGATTTCTTCTATTGGAAGATTGTAAATTTCGGATAATTTTTCAGCTACTAAAGTAATGTAGCTACTTTCATTTCGCTTCCCGCGATGTGGTACAGGAGCCAAATAAGGCGAATCGGTTTCCAAAACAATATGCTGTAATTCTATTTCGTTTAAAAATTGGTCGATCTTCCCATTTTTAAAGGTGGCTACACCTCCTATTCCGAGTTTCATTCCCAAAGAAATTGCCCTTTGCGCTTGTTCTAAATCGCCAGTAAAACAATGAAAAATTCCAAATAAATCGGTGGCTTTTTCACTTTCTAATACTTCAAAAGTTTCGTCAAAAGCATCTCTGCAATGGATATTTATTCCTAATTGGTATTTTTTAGCCAATTGAATTTGGTGCTGAAAAGCATGTTGTTGTTCTTTCAAAAAAGATTTATCCCAAAATAAATCCATCCCGATTTCGCCAACGGCATAGAATTTCCTTTTAGCCAATTCGGTTTCCACATGAGCCAATTCTTCTAAATAATTTTCTTTTACATAGGTTGGATGCAAGCCCATCATCAAATAAACATTTTCGGGAAATTGACTTTCCAAATCATACATTTTTTGAGTATAACTCGAATCAATGGACGGTACAAAAAGTCTACTAACACCCGCTTCTACAGCGCGGTGCATCATTTCGTTTCGGTCCTCTTGAAATTGGGAAGAGTATAAATGGGTATGTGTATCGGTGAAAATCATTTTTATTCTATTAAAGTTACAAAGTTACAAACTTTATTTTCGAATTTTAATTTACTTTTGATGTATGGAAACACTACCAATACTTTTAAAAAAAGAAGGCTACCAAAAAATAAACTTTAAAGTTTCTAAAACGAAACATTTATTGATAAAGGCAAGTATCAATGGTATTAAAGGAACCTTCATCTTGGATACCGGGGCAAGTAATAGTTGTGTGGGATTTGAAAGCATCGAGTTATTTCAGCTTATTGCTGGAAAATCTAAAACCAAGGCTTCGGGGGCTGGAGCAACTGGAATGTTTACACAAATGGCAAAAGATAATTTATTACAAATTGACAAGTGGAAACATACTACATTTCATTTAGTGATTTTCGATTTATCGCATGTTAATGAAGCGCTTGTGCAACATAAAGCCAAGCCGGTTCAAGGCATTATTGGTGCCGATATTCTTATTGAAAGCAAAGCCATTATAGATTACTTTAACAATTGTTTCTATTTGAAGAAAATTTAAATGAAAAATCCCATTCAGTTTCCTGAACGGGATTAAGATTTTTCAAAATTATATTTACAATTCTAAAGCTTTTTTAGCATCACCATGCATCAATAATTCTAATGGGTTTTCTAGAGCTTCTTTAACTGCAACTAAGAATCCAACAGATTCACGACCATCAATAATTCGGTGGTCATAAGAAAGCGCTACATACATCATTGGATGAATTTCTACTTTGCCATTTACCGCAATTGGACGCTCAATAATGTTGTGCATTCCTAAAATTCCGGATTGAGGAGGATTGATAATAGGTGTGGATAACATACTTCCGAAAACACCACCATTAGTAATAGTGAAGGTTCCACCTGTCATATCGTCTACCGTGATTTGACCATCGCGAGATTTAATTGCCAATCTTTTAATTTCAGCTTCAACACCTCTAAATGTTAATAATTCTGCGTTACGAACAACAGGAACCATCAATCCTTTAGGTCCAGAAACTGCAATCGATATATCACAGAAATCATAAGCCGTTTTAAAATCACCATCAATCATCGAATTCACATCAGGAAACAAAGCCAAAGCTCTAGTAACAGCTTTAGTGAAAAACGACATATAACCCAATCCTAAACCACCATGTTTTGCTTTGAATGCATCTTTGTATTCATTACGAATCTTATTTATTGGCGTCATGTTTACTTCATTGAAAGTAGTTAACATGGCTGTTTCGTTTTTAGCAGCAACCAATCTTTCGGCTACTTTACGACGTAACATAGATAGTTTTGTTCTTTCTGAACCACGAGTTCCACCTGTTGGAGTTCCCATAGAAGGAGTTGCATTTACAGCATCCTCTTTGGTAATTCTTCCACCTTTTCCTGTGCCAACAATATCCGTTGGTTGGATATTTTTCTCGTCAAGTATTTTTCTAGCTGCCGGAGATGGCGCTTGTGTAGCATACGTTTTTTCTGCAACCGGTGCAGCTTTTGGCGCTTCTGCTTTTGGCGCTTCTGCAACAACTGGTTTTGCTTCTTCTTTTGCTGGAGCATCACCAGCTGGTTTAGTAGCGCTTGTATCAATTAAACAAACTACAGCACCAACGGCAACTGCATCGCCTTCTTCTGCTTTTAGCGTAATAATTCCGCTTGCTTCTGCAGGTAATTCAAGTGTTGCTTTATCCGAATCTACCTCAGCAATTGCTTGGTCTTTTTCTACATAATCGCCATCTTTTACTAACCAAGTTGCAATTTCAACTTCTTTAATCGATTCTCCCGGTGAAGGGACTTTCATTTCTAAAATCATCTTTATATAACTTTAATAAGTGTTGTTTATATTATTCTAATAAGTTTTCTACTGAAATATCTTCATCAATTTCTTCCCAATGAATTCCTTCTCCTTTGCCAATTAATCGCCATTTATTTAATTGTTCATGGGTAGCCTTTCTTAATCTTGGAAACCACTCTAATGGGATTGCTAATTCTCTTCCATCTTCTAAAAATACAATCATTTTAGAATTTTCAAAAGCAATATTTATTGCGTTTTTCGATTTGTTAATTGTTAAAAAACTCATCCCATTTTT
>CANGCT010000111.1 GCA_947452415.1 Flavobacteriaceae bacterium | reverse complement strand
TAAACCCGACGCATAAACTGCCAATTGATCGCAACGTTCATTTTGTGGATGGTTGTTGTGACCTTTTATCCATTTAAAATCGACTTGGTGTTTTCTGTAAATTTTCAAAAACCGTTTCCATAAATCGGAATTTTTACGATCTACAAATCCTTTTTTTTCCCAACCTAACACCCATTTCTTCTCCACAGAATCTACCACATACTTAGAATCGGAAATTACTAAAACCGACATATTCGGGTTTTTTAATTGTTCCAAACCAACAATAACCGCAAGAAGTTCCATTCTATTGTTGGTGGTTAATCGAAAGCCTTCGTAAAATTCTTTTTTATGTGGCGTGCCTACTAACTCCATGACTACGCCGTAACCTCCGTTTCCGGGGTTTCCTTTGGCAGCACCATCGGTATAAATATGAACTTGATACGACATTATTATTTGCAAGGTTAAAAGTACGAAGTTAAATATTAAGTTAAAAGTTTTTCAATTACTTCCGAAAAATATTGGTGTTCTAGTGTATGTATTTTCTCTGCAATTGCATCAGCGGTGGCGCAATCTTCAATAGTTACCGATTTTTGGAAAATAATTCCGCCTTCATCATAATGCTCGTTTACATAATGAATAGTAATTCCAGTTTCGGTCTCTTTATTATCTAAAACAGCTTGGTGCACGTTCATTCCGTACATTCCTTTCCCTCCATATTTTGGAAGAAGTGCCGGATGGATATTAATGATTTTATTAGGAAATAGTTTAACTATGGCTTCTGGAAATTTCCATAAAAACCCAGCAAGAACAATTAAATCGGGTGTATCTTGTTTTAATTTCTCAGAAATTGTACCGTCGTTTAGGCTCTCTCGATTAAACACTTCTACAGGAACCCTAAGGCTATTAGCACGGTCAATTACCTTTGCATTAGGATTATTAGTATAAACCCGAGTAACCTCCATAGTTTTATTTTCCTGGCAGCGTCTAATTATTTTTTCGGCATTCGATCCAGAACCTGATGCAAACAATATTATTTTTTTCATTTTTAGGAATTCATTCATTGGTGCAAAAATACGGAAGTTTTAGTATAAAATACAGCTCCGAAATTCAATCCACAAAGAGTCTATTTCCTCCTTCTAAATATTTGCTAAGGCAAAAAAAAGAATAATAAATTATATAAATGGGGGCTTTGTAAAATAATTTTTTTAATTTCGTAGTCATATTTATTAACTAAAAGGTGGTTTTAAGATAAAGTTTTTTATTTTTGCCAACAATTAAAATTTAAAATTAAAGATTATGTCAGACATTGCATCAAGAGTTAAAGCGATTATCGTAGACAAATTAGGCGTTGACGAGAATGAAGTTGTAACAGAAGCAAGCTTCACTAACGATTTAGGAGCAGATTCATTAGACACTGTTGAGCTTATTATGGAGTTCGAAAAAGAATTTGATATTCAAATTCCGGATGACCAAGCAGAAAACATTGCTACAGTAGGTCAAGCTATTTCGTATATTGAAGAAGCAAAAAAATAATAACTCAAAAACCCGTATACATTAATTGTATGCGGGTTTTTATTATTATTGAAAAAATTAAACTATTTTTGATTGAATTTCAATCACCAGATATTGAAGTACCCTTGTCTCTTTAAGCTTTTACATAAAGAAAACGGGGTATTATTTATTTAAATACTATTTAAAAAAAATTATATGCAATTAAAGCGTGTTGTTGTAACTGGTCTTGGAGCATTAACTCCTATAGGAAACTCTATCCAAGAATATTGGGATAGTTTGATTAATGGTAGAAGTGGTGCTGCCCCTATAACCTATTACGATACTGAAAAGCATAAAACAAAATTTGCTTGTGAAGTGAAAAACTTCAATATTGAGGATTACATGGACCGCAAGGAATCCCGCCGATTGGATAAATTCTCGCAGTATGCAATTGCATCTAGTGATGAAGCTATAAAAGACGCAGGAATTACACACGATAATGTAAACAAACACCGTGTTGGAGTAATTTGGGGTGCTGGAATAGGCGGTCTAGAAACGTTTCAAGAGGAAGTAATGTATTATGCTAAAGGCGATGGAACTCCAAAATTCAACCCTTTCTTTATCCCTAAAATGATTGCCGATATTGCTCCAGCACACATTTCGATGCGTAATGGTTATATGGGCCCTAATTACACTACAGTTTCTGCTTGCGCTTCCTCGGCAAATGCCATGATTGATGCTTTTAACTATATTAGATTAGGGATGTGTGACGTAATTGTTACCGGTGGATCGGAAGCTGCAGTTACTATAGCTGGCATGGGAGGTTTTAACTCTATGCATGCATTATCTACCAGAAATGATAGTCCAGAAACAGCCTCAAGACCATTCGATGCAACTCGTGACGGATTTGTTCTTGGTGAAGGATCGGGTGCAATTGTTTTAGAAGAATACGAACATGCTAAGGCGCGTGGTGCTAAAATTTATTGTGAAGTTGGCGGTGGCGGAATGTCATCCGATGCTTACCACCTAACGGCTCCACACCCTGAAGGAATTGGCGTAATTGCTGTTATGGAAAATACTTTGCGTGATGCTGGAATGACGCCCGATATGGTAGATCACATCAACACTCACGGAACTTCAACTCCTCTTGGAGATGTAGCCGAGTTAAAAGCTATAACCCATGTATTTGGTGCGCATGCTAAAAACATCAATATTAATTCTACTAAATCCATGACTGGTCACCTGTTGGGTGCTGCAGGTGCTATTGAATCGATTGCCGTTATTTTGGCAATGCAACATGGTATCGTTCCTCCAACTATTAACCACAAGGTAGTGGATGAAAACATCGACCCATCTTTGAATTTAACTTTAAATGTTCCTCAAAAAAGAGAGATAAACGTTGCCATGAGTAACACTTTTGGATTTGGAGGGCATAACGCTTGTGTTTTATTTAAAAAACTAGTTGATTAAGTTTTGAAACGAATTCTTACTAAAATATTTTCTAAAAATTCCCGTCCTAAAGAGGGCGGGAATTTTTTTATTACCATTCAAAATATCGTTGGCTTTAAGCCAATAAACCTAAAATATTACAAAAAAGCCTTTACCCATAGGTCTTCTAATATTTTAGATGAAGATGGGCTTCCATTAAACTACGAACGATTAGAATTTCTTGGCGATGCCATGCTTAGTGCAGTAATTGCAGCCCATTTACATAAAGTGGTGCCAAAAGGCGATGAGGGATACTTAACCAAAATGCGTTCTAAAATTGTAAGTAGAGAACATTTAAACGAACTGGGTAGAGATATGAATCTTATAGCTTTTGTAGAAAGTAAAGTTTCCCCACAACATTTTGGCGATAATATACATGGTAATCTTTTTGAAGCGCTAGTTGGTGCTATTTTTCTTGACAAAGGTTATGCAGGTTGCGAATTATTTATCCAAAAAAGAGTAATTCTTCCTTATGTAGATATTGCACGACTGGAAGGAAAAGTAATTAGTTACAAAAGTTTGGTGATTGAATGGTGTCAAAAAGAGAAAAAACATTTTTTCTATGATGTTTATGACGATAATGGCATTGATGGGCAACGTTATTTTGGAGTCAAATTAAGTATTGACGAAAAAGTAATTGCAAAATCTAGAGCTACTTCTAAAAAGAAGGCTGAAGAAATTGCTTCCAAAAGAGCCTATTTTGCATTTCAAGAAAAAATTAACACTATTTAAATTAAATTCTTAAAAATCTACAACGTTTTCGTTCATAAATTATCGTTAATCTGATACAAATGAGGTGTAATAACCTTCTAATACACTATATTTACAACTTATTTTGGTAATATATGGCTATTCATAAAGTATATATTGAAGATTTTGAAGAAGACGATTATCATTTAATTGCACTTCATACTTCTTTGGAAGATTATAGACTGGCTTATTTTTTGAACAAAGAACTTGGTATAGGTTTATGTAAAAGCAAATTTGACATTCCTTTGCAAGTAAAAAAAGTGAACACCTCTTTTGTTAGATTCACTTTTGAAGATGCAAAAAAAATAATCCAATGGGATTTAGTGCAAAATAAAAATGAAATAGAAAATTTAGAAAATACAACAACAACCGATTTATTTTCGAATACTAAAAATTCATTTACTTCTTCTGCCTATCTCGTACCCGAATATAAAAAAGTAGATTTTTTTGTGAAAATTGAAAATGCGGTAAACGAAATCGACCTAGACAATATAATTGCTCAAATTAGTAAAATAGAGGCTGTTAAACTAGTATATAGTGTAGCTAAAGATAAAATAAAGTCAAAAAATAATTTAATTTTTTAATAAAAATGTCAACAAGAAAAAAGACTAAAATTGTAGCCACGTTAGGTCCTGCTTGTAGTTCAAAAGAAGTAATTAAAGACATGATTGATGCTGGAGTAAATGTATTCCGTATTAATTTTTCGCATGCGGATTATGCCGATGTAAAAGAACGTATCGATATCATCCGAGAATTGAACCAAGAATACGGTTATACTACCGCTATTTTAGGAGATTTACAAGGGCCAAAACTTCGTGTTGGAGTAATGAAAGAAGATGTAGTAGTAAACCCTGGTGATATTATCACCTTTCAAACTGCCGAAGACGTTCCTGGAACTAAAGAACGTGTTTACATGAACTATAAAGAGTTCCCTAGAGATGTAAAACCGGGAGAAAAAATCCTTTTGGACGATGGAAAACTAATGTTTGAAGCTATAGAAACCAACGGAACTACCGAAGTGGTTTGTAAAGTAATTCAAGGAGGTCCATTGAAATCTAAAAAAGGAGTAAACTTGCCAAATACTAAAGTTTCGCTTCCTGCTTTAACACAAAAAGACATTAAAGACGCTATTTTTGCAATTGAGCAAGATGTAGATTGGATTGCACTTTCATTCGTTAGAACTCCAGCCGATTTAGAAGAATTACAAGATTTAATTGCAAAACATTCTGATCATAAAATTCCAATTATAGCCAAAATTGAAAAACCAGAAGCGGTAGAAAATATTGATAAAATTGTTGCTTTTTGCGACGGTTTGATGGTTGCTCGTGGGGATCTTGGAGTAGAAATTCCAGCACACGAAGTACCGTTAATTCAAAAGAAATTAATACACCGAGCTAAAACGGCTCGTATTCCTGTAATTGTGGCAACACAAATGATGGAAACGATGATTACTAGTTTAACACCTACACGTGCAGAAGTTAACGACGTTGCCAACTCGGTAATGGATGGTGCAGATGCTGTAATGCTTTCGGGAGAAACTTCTGTAGGGAATTATCCAGTTCAAGTTATTGAAAAAATGACTCAAATTATTGAAGCTGTTGAAGATTCACCTCTAATTACAGTTCCTCAAAATCCACCCCACGTGAGAACCAAACGATTTATCACTAAATCAATTTGTTACCACGCGGCTACTATGGCTAATGATATAAAAGCAAAAGCAATTTCTACTTTAACCAATAGTGGGTATACTGCTTTTCAAATTTCGGCATGGCGCCCTGCGGCTCATATTTTGGTTTATACTTCTAATAGAAGAATCTTAACCCAACTGAATTTACTTTGGGGAGTTAATGCTTTTTTCTATGATAAATTTGTAAGTACCGATGACACTGTAGAAGACATTAACCATATTGCTAAAGAGAATGGTTATGTAAAAAAAGGCGATATCCTTATCAATCTTGCGGCAATGCCTGTTGTAGATAAAGGAATGGTAAATACTTTAAGAATTACAGAAATAGAATAGTTTACTATTCATTTTATATACAAAACCTCGTTTCTTAATTGGAACGAGTTTTTTTGTTTTTAAATGTCTTGTCCTGAAATAGCGATACACAAAAAGTATCCTTATGGAAAACATGAAGAAATGTTTGCCTGTACTTTGTTCGGGATAGATAGACAAGTTTATTATCGAAAAATTAAACGTCGCATTATCAAGCAAGATAAAGCACAATTGGTAGTGAAAATGGTTTTAGAAATCAGGAAACAAATACCTAGAATTGGCGCCAAAAAGCTTCATTATTTGTTAGGCAATAAAAATAGGTAAAGATAAATTTATAGATATTCTTAATGCCAATCATTTATTAATAATCCCAAAACGTTCTTATCCTATTACTACAAACTCACACCATCACTTTAGAAAGTATAAAATCAGTTACTAGATTTAAAAATAAACCAGACAGAACAGTTTGGGTATCGGACATCACTTATATCGAAAAAGAGAAAAACCTTGTTATTTAAGTTTAATAACGGATGCTTATTCTAAAAAAATAGTAGGTTATAATGTATCCGATAATTTAAATACCGAAAGCAGTTTGGTTGTATTGAGATTAGCTGTAAAACATAGGAGAAATAAAGAAATACCATTAATACATTATTCAGACAGAGGTTTACAATATTGCGCTAATGAATATCAAAAAACACTAAATAAAAATGAAATTCAACCAAGCATGACTCAAAACTCTGATCCGTATGAAAATGCCGTGGCAGAAAGAATAAATGGTATATTAAAGCAGGAATTTTAAATTGATAAATACAATAAAGACCTGCGTATTAGGAAACAAATAATCAAAAAAGACCTCATTTATGTAACCATATGCTAACGCAAAACCAAATGCATCTAAAACCAACTAATAATGAAAACCTATAAACTAAAAACAGCATCAAAAAAGCTTTTGATGCTGTTTAATTTATCTATTTTAGTCTAATAATCTGTATCGATTATTTAGGACTAGTCAATTTCTTTTCCTTTACTATCAAAAAAATGATATTCAAGATAAGTATAGGCATCTCTAGGGATTATTTTTATCCACTTTTTATGTTCTAAGAACCACTTAGCACGTAGAGATGGAACCCCTTTTTTAAGATATGCTGCCACAAAAGGGTGAACGTTAAGTTTCACTTTTTTATGGTCTTTAATGATTTTTTCAAGAGAAAAAGCTATCTTATCAATAATCTGAATTGGAGCATCTACATCTCCACTTAAATTATTTGGATTTTCTTCTCTTGTTTCAATATTTACTTCTGGTCTTACACGCTGTCTAGTAATTTGAACTAAACCAAATTTACTTGGGGGTAAGATTTTGTGTTTTGCCTTATCATCACTCATTTCCTCTTTCAAGAAATTGTATAGAACCTGACGATTTTCTGGATTTTGCATATCGATAAAATCAACTACAATGATACCTCCCATGTCGCGAAGTCTTAATTGGCGAGCAATTTCTGCTGCGGCAATCATGTTTACTTCAAGAGCAGTATCCTCCTGATTAGTTGCTTTGTTAGAACGATTTCCACTATTTACATCAATAACGTGTAAGGCTTCGGTATGTTCTATAATCAAATAAGCACCTTTACTCATAGAAACGGTTCGTCCGAATGAGGTTTTTATTTGACGTTCTATATGATATTTCTCAAATAGTGGGGTATCGTTTGACTGATAAAACTTCACTATTTTTTGTTTGTCGGGAGCTATTTCGGCTAAATAGTCCTTTGTTTGTTGGTACAACTCTTCATCATCAATATGAATACCAGTAAAGGTGTCATTAAAAACGTCTCTTAATATGGAAGATGCTTTATTAAGCTCTCCTAATACTTTGGACGGATGATGAGCAGTTGGTAATTTTTTACACATTGCAGTCCATCTACTCATAAGATTCTGCAAGTCTTTTTCTAATTCTGTTGTTGTTTTGCCTTCGGCTACTGTTCGCACAATAACACCAAATCCTTTTGGTTTAACTGCTTG
>CANGCT010000110.1 GCA_947452415.1 Flavobacteriaceae bacterium | reverse complement strand
TGGTTTTAGTTTAGACGACAAACGAAACGCTCAACTTTCGGAAGAAGTTTTCGAGCAATGTTTCGCCAACCCCGAAAGTGTACTAGAAGAATTCAAAGGAAAATGCGACATCCCTAACATTTTGTTAGACTGGAAAACGCTCTATTCCCCTCCTTTGGAGGGGTGCCCGAAGGGCGGGGTGGATTTTTCAGACCGCACCCAAAAATCCTTTCTTATCCCAAAGGCCGATATCATTGCCAACGATTACGACCTCAGCATTAACCGTTACAAAGAAATCATTTACGATGAAGTAGTTTACGAAAAACCGCAAACGCTAATTGCAGACATTAAAGCAATAGACAAAAAACGTTTAGAGGCAATGTTAGATTTAGAAAAAATGTTACAATAAAATTACAAATAGCGTTGGATGCATAATAAGACCAAAATGACACAGCTACTAAATAAGGATTACAAAAATTGGATATCTGAAATAAAATCCAAAATTCGTTCGGTACAAATAAAGGCTGCTACTGCCGTAAATATCACTCTAATTCAGTTTTACTGGGAATTGGGCGGTATGATAACGGAAAAACAAACGGCTTGGGGAACTGGTTTTTTGGAAAATATGAGCAATGATCTTAAAGATGAATTCCCTGATATGAAAGGTTTTTCGGTTACCAATTTAAAATATTGTAAGCTTTTTTATAAGCAATTTTACTTTAGTCCTCAACTTGGGGACGAACAGAATCCAAATAGTCCTCAACTTGGGGACGAAAATCTGTTGCCTTTTCTGAAACAAATTCCGTGGGGTCACATCAAATTACTTATTGATAAAATAAAAGATCCAGATCAAGCAAAGTTTTATATTCAGGAAACTATTAAAAACGCATGGGGTAGAGAAACTTTGGCACTACAAATTAAAACAGATTTGTTTCACCGACAAGGTAACGCCATAACTAATTTTGAAACAACCTTGCCAAATCCGCTTTCCGATTTAGCACAGCAAACACTCAAAGATCCCTATGTTTTTGATTTTATGACTATGGCAATACCATTTTATGAAAAAGATATCGAAAAGCAACTAGTAACCCACATCACCAAATTTTTACTGGAACTCGGTAAAGGATTTGCTTTTATTGGGCAACAGTTCCATCTTGAAATAGCCCAAAATGACTATTATATCGATTTGTTGTTTTACCATACCAGACTAAAATGTTATGTTGTTATTGAACTTAAAAATACCAAATTCATACCTGAATATGCCGGCAAACTCAACTTTTATCTATCTGCCGTAGATAGCTTGATAAAACAGGACGACGACAAACCCACAATAGGCATTTTATTGTGTAGAGAAAAAAACAATATCGAAGCCGAGTTTGCCCTGCGAGACCTCAATAAACCTATGGGAGTAAGTGAGTTTCAATTCACCGAAATCCTGCCTGAAGCACTCAAAAGTAGCCTGCCTAGCATTGAAGAACTCGAAAACGAATTAAAACAGCTGGAATAATCAAAAAAAAAATCGCAAAATTATGACAGACTCATCAAATGAAAATAAACTTCGAGTAAAAAAATATCTCGGATTAGAGAATGTAAGCATATTGGCAGGAGCTGGAACTAGTTGGCATTTGGGAGCACCTGTAATAAGAAGTATACCAGATGGTTTAATACAAACCTGCGAGAAAGATATTAATACATATTTTGGTGAAGGTAAAAATCCATCCTTTGAAGATTTAATGAACTGTTTACAAGCAGATAGATTTATCAAAGAAAAAAAAGGAGAATCAACTACTGAAATAGATGATTCTATAAAGAATATGCAGAAATGGCTGTTTGATAATTGTAATACCGAAAAAACAAAATTAAATATTACAGATAATGAAAGACTTAATAAAAACAGATACCACTTTCATGAAACATTCGTAAAAAGATTGCTTCAACGACCTAATAATTTAAAACGAGCAAATTTATTTACGACTAATTATGATATGGCATTTGATTATGCACTCGACAATTTAGGAATCCATTACATAAATGGTTTTATGGGTGTTCATAATCGCTGTTTTAGACCTGAAGTTTACGACTATGACTTGTATTATCCTGGTCAAAGTGTAACAGGTAAAGTACATAGAGCCGAAAAAGTACTTAAATACTATAAAATTCACGGTTCATTATCTTGGTTAGCTACAAAACCAAGTGTTAGCAATACTTATGGAATTAAAGAAATACCATTAAACAATGAATTTAAGGTCGAAGATGATAATGAGTTGATGGTTTATCCCTGTGTAAGTAAAAAATCATTTACATTAGATTTACCTTATTCTGAATTGTTCAGACAGTTTTCCCAAGCTATTAATCAACCCCAATCAGTACTGTTCTGTGTTGGATATTCTTTTTATGATGAACATATCAACGACATCATAAAACAAGCACTTTCTATACCATCCTTCACCTTAATTATTGCTAATTTTTCACCAGTCAAAGACCCGAATTCCCCTATTGAAGAACTTAGAAAATTAAAAGATAAAAGAATAATAATCCTTGATGAGACGGATAGCAGTCAATCAACATTTATTGGCTTTATTGATAACATAATGCCTGATTTGTATGAAGAGGAGGAAAATGAGGCAATAGAAGAAACGATACAAAAATTATACGAAGCTAAAACTTCAAATCCAAAAGAATCTATTATTTCAAATGAGCCAAATGAAATAATAGAAGAAAATATACAAGAAGAGGATAGTGATGATTTACCTTTCTAACATTATAAAATTAATATGAACATATCAAATAAAGTAATAGGGAGAGTTCTTTCTGTTGATAATTTCAGAGTATTCATTAAAATTGACGAAGACTTAAGAGGTTCATACACTAGTGGGGTAAATGATATTTATGAAATTGCTCGTATCAATTCCTATTTAATTATTCCTGTTGGTTCTGACAGAGTTGTGGCATTAATTTCTCGTGTTACAATGAAAGAAGAAATTGAGTTTGATAAAAATTCAACCAATATAACTCTTCCCACTTCTGCAAGATATATATCAGCTACAATGCTTGGTACGATCGCAAAAGATGGTAATAAAGAAAAATTCATTCAAGGAGTTTATAATTTTCCAACACTTGATAATCCTGTTTGGTATGTTACAGAAAAAGACCTAAGACATATTTTTGATGACAAGCAAGATGTTAAAGATTTAGATTATGAAAAAGATTTTTATTTACCTATAGGAACATCTCCTGCATTTTCAAATTATAAGGTTAAAATTTGCCCTGACCAATTTTTTGTAAAACATGCAGCAATTTTAGGTAATACCGGTTCTGGTAAATCTTGTACTTTCGCTTCCATAATTCGAAATCTATTTAAGTATGATTACAATGGAAAAAAACTAGAAAACGCACATTTTGTGATATTTGATACTAATGGAGAGTATAAAGATGCATTTTTACCTGATGAGTTTGATTTAGACTTATTAGATAAAACTGTTCAAGAGGAACTTAAATTAATCAATGCCTATTATTATGGAGGTGACGAGAAAGTACAAGTACCTTATTGGTTCATGAATTGGGAAGATGCAAAATATCTTTTTAAGCCAAGTGAAGGAACTCAAGCTCCTGTTTTGAATAGAGCAATCGGATTGGCTAAAAATGAGCAAGAAAGTGAAAAGTTATCAATATTGCCCAATTATTTATATTCAGATATTGAAGGAATTCTATCTTGTAGTACGGAAGAATTAAAGAAAAGAACATGGGATGCTGGAGGGAGTTGGAAATGGAAAGACAATAATGAGGTAATGAACATTGGCAATGCAATTAAAGGTTATGATTCAGAATTAGGTGACGCAATTCTTTTATTGTCAAATAGTGATAACTTCAATAATGCTGTAAAACAGGATCCTCTGAGAAAAGATGTAAAAGTTTTATTTGAATTGGTAAAAAGAAAATCAGAGGTTCAACAAATAACGAGCGAGCAAAATATTGATATGCCAACTTGGTTTAATTATCAAGAACTATGTACAAAATTTATTAATGCGGCAATTGATCAAGAAGGTCAAAACAATAATCGTATTACGGAATTTGTTTCGACACTGAGGTTACGAATGAATAGTTTTCTCAATGACAAAAGAATGGCAGTTCCACTTATGTTAAAAGATTATAATACTAATAACAAAGAAATTTTAGCTCATTTTATAGCTTTTGTATTAGGAGACTTTAATCGTTTTTATGAACAAGAGGAAAACCAAAGTTTTATCAAGAATTATAATGATACTGCTTTATGTCAGGATAAAGAGAAGACAAGTCAAATAACCATTATTGATGTATCTCAATTGCCTTTTGAAGTATTAGAAACAGTTACAGCTTTATTAGGTCGTTTGATTATCGAATTTGTCTCACATTTTTTACCAGAACAACGAGGAAAATTTCCAATTGTAATTGTACTAGAAGAAGCACAAAATTATATCGCAGAAAAAAATGAATCAGTAGCAAAAACTGTTTTTGAACGTATTGCTAGAGAAGGACGTAAATATGGAATTTCTTTAGTTGTTTGTAGTCAAAGACCTTCTGAATTATCCAAAACGGTTTTGTCCCAATGTAATTCTTTTATAATTCATCGGTTACAAAACCCTGAAGACCAGAAATACATTAAAGGTTTGGTTTCAAGTGCAAATGCAGACATACTAGATCAATTGCCAATTATTCCACAACAACACGCGATTATAACAGGTGATTGCGTTAGAACACCTATACAAGTTAGAATAGATGATGTAAGTCCAACTCCAAATAGTCACAATCCAAAGTATGTAGATAATTGGTTAACTGATTTGAAAATTCCTTATGATGATACATGTGATAATTGGCTGAGTAAACCTAAAGTATAAAAATGAAAGTTATGGATGTTGAAATAATTTTCATTCTCAATTATTACAATAGCAAAAAGTACTATGTTATTATTTTATAAGTAATCGCATAAGGATTAAAACCTTCGACCGACCGCCTGCTTAGAAGGCAGGTGTTCTAAAAAAAGCTCTTTACGAGCGATTGAATTAATAAGTAAACGAATATACAAAATATAAAATTAATGCAGAAAGTTAAATTTTCAGAAGTTTGCAAAATATCAAATGGCTTTGCATTTAAAAGCGACAAGTATGTCAATATTGAAGGCGGAAGAGTTATTAGAATTACTAACGTACAAAAAGGTAAAATCATTGATAATGACCCAAAGTTTTACCCTTTTTCAGAACTGAAAAATCTAGAAAATTATAAAATTAATGAAGGAGATATAATGATGTCTTTAACTGGTAATGTGGGTAGAGTTGGGAAATTTCCAAAAGAACTATTACCTGCCTATATTAATCAACGAGTTTGTAGAATTAAATCAAATTCTAAAAATCTTTTAGATGATTATTTATATCATTTTTTAAATAGTGATAAATTTGAAAATGATGCTGTTAGAAATTCAGCTGGGGCAGCTCAATTAAATTTATCTACAAATTGGTTAGCAGAATATGAAATCCCTCTCCCTTCCCTCCAAACCCAACAAAAAATTGCCGCCATACTCGACAAAGCCGATGAACTCCGCCAATACAACAAGCAACTTATTGAAAAATACGACGAACTAACACAAAGTTTGTTTTTGGAGATGTTTGGGGATCCGGTTAGGAATGAGAAAAAATTTGAATTAATTACAATCCGAGATTTATGTAATGAAGTCAAATATGGAACAAGTGAAAAGGCAAGCGAAATCGGTAAATATCCATATTTAAGAATGAACAATATTTCATTTAAGGGTTATATGGATTTTAAAGATCTTAAATATGTCAATGTATCTGAAAAAGATCTTCCAAAATATATTGTCAAAAAAGGTGATATTTTGTTTAATAGAACTAATAGTAAAGAATTAGTTGGAAAAACTGGAATTATTACAAATGATGACATTTATGTTATTGCTGGTTATCTTATAAGAGTAAGAACAAATGAACTAGCTAATCCATATTATATATGGGCTCATCTTAATTCAAAATGGTCAAAATTGACTTTAAATAATATGTGTAAAAATATAGTTGGAATGGCTAATATTAATGCACAAGAATTACAAGATATTTTAATTTTAAAAGCACCTATAAATCTTCAAAACCAATTCGCTGAACGAGTACAACTCATTGAAGCCCAAAAACAACAAGCCCAAGATGCCTTGGCAAAAAGTGAGGAGTTGTTTCAGGGGTTGTTGCAACAAGCGTTTAAGGGAGAGTTAAATTAAAAACAAAAGTACAAATATGGAAACACAATCTGTTAAAAACATTAAAGACTATAGAGATAAGATTAAGGATAAATTATCAGCCGTCAATATGGCACAATTTAACAATAAGACTTACGGCAACGAAAATGAATACAATGGAAAAAGTATTTATTTAGGACTTGATTCTATACTGGTTGACATTTCCTATTTTGTTAAATCGCATAACATTTTCATTCAGGCTTCAACCTATGAAGAAAGAAATGAGATTATAAACGACCTTAATAATATTTTGACTTACATAGAGTCTCCTCAAACTCTTTTTCAATTTATTGATAGTTTAAAGATTAAATTAAGAAAGTATAATGTTCGTAATAGTATCGAAAGATGGGAATTGTTCCAAGAAGTTAATAAACAACTTTTGGAACAAGGAAATGAATTTAATGAAGCCTTAAACTTTATCAAAGAAATCAAGGAAGAGGCAACTAATTCAAATGCTACTGTTTCTGAAAAATTAGAAGCCATTAATTTAAAGTTTGAAGAGCTTGAAGAAAAAATTGAGGAGGTAGAAGAAGTCAAAACTGAAATCGTCACAAATTCTGATAAACTAAAATTAATCAATGAAAATTTAGTAAAAGTAAACGAAACAGCAGAAACCAACCTAGAAGAAATCAAGGAAAGCTTAACCGAAGTAAAAAACAATGAAAAGCTGATTAGTGCATTTGCCCAAAAAGTTCAAGAAAGAGACAATCGTTTAGGAGAATTACAGCAACTAACTGAAGAGAACAAAAAGAAACTTTACGACTATGATACGGAAAGAATTAAAATTCTAGAAAACGCAAAAGAATTAATTGAGAATGCAAAAACAGCATTGAATTATAAAACTGCCGAAGGTATAAGTGCTTCATTTCAAACACAGCTAGCTGATGCAAAAAAATGGCAATTTTCTAGATCCTGGATTATAGGAGCTTCATTATTTATTGCTATTGCAATTGGTTTAGGGATTTGGATTTTGACTGAGCAAACGGATGAATTACATATTATTATTGGCAGAATAGCTTTAATTCCACTACCAATAGTGGCAGCAATATTTTGTGCAAATCAATATGTGAAACAGAAAAATATAATTGAGGATTATGCATATAAAATGGTGTTGGCAAAATCAATTGTTGGTTTTTCAGAGCAGCTCAAAAAAGATCCTTCAGAAGATAAGGGTGAATATGTTCACTATATGAAAGTAGCTTTAGAAGAAATTCATAAAGACCCTTTGAGAAAAAGAAATCAAAGACAAACGGAAAATAAGATGGAAAATTTTTCAATAAAAGATATTGTTGAGGTTGCAGAAAGAATTGTAAAAATTGGAAAGTCTTAATAAATATTCCAACTCACTAGTGTCCACTTAAAATAAGTTGAAAACCAGCTGGTTAGAATCAAGTTCATTGACATTATTGTAATCTAATTTCATAAGTAACTCATTTACAGGTGTTTTATCGAGTAATGATGCTGATAAAATTTGTAGAATTTCGTAGATTGA
>CANGCT010000109.1 GCA_947452415.1 Flavobacteriaceae bacterium | reverse complement strand
ATGATAATTCCTGTCATCATTCCGCCACCATTAGCCCCATTTTCTTTTTTTGCGTTTGCCATTTTTTTTTAAATTTAATAGTTTTTAATAATTTATAAGTTTTAGTTGTAATAAACTTGAATAGGAGCAAATTTAATTTTTTAGTTGTAATAAAAAAACTTTTTTTTACTTTTAATTAAATGTCTATTTACGAAAATAGTTTTAGTAACATAAACTTAACATTAGCAAGCCATAACCAACAATTATTATTAACTAAAAATATTTCAAAATATTGTTTTAGAAAAGGATAAAAAAAGGATAAAAATTAATTATTATAATTTTATGAATTAAAATTTCAAATTTTTGAAATAGTTATAGAGACTTGTATATAGTTTAAAGAAAAAATAATTTATTTGAAATAAAATAAATTTTCTCTTGATATAGTTATTTTTGCAAATGAAACTTAAAATAAAATTATTTTATAATAAACTTGATAATTTTACAAATGAAAAAATACTTAGTTCAAAAAATACCTTTTGTTGTTCCAACTTCGGATGGCAAACTAATTGAAGAACACCATGGAATTCCAACTACGGGAAATCAGGAGATTTCTATTGCACACATGATTGCACCTCCTAAATGGCGTGAACCTTTTCAAACTCCAGAATTTGAAGAATACACATATATAATTTCAGGGAAAAAGCAGTTTATTATAGAAGGGGAAACTATAATTTTAGAAGCAGGTCATTCTATTAAGATTGAGAAAAACACCAGAGTGCAGTATTCTAATCCATTTGATGAACCTTGCGAGTATATTGCTATTTGCAAACCTGCCTTTGACTTTAACAAAGTGCATAGGGAGTGAAATTCCAGTATTTAAATTCCAAATTCCAGCGATAGTGCAATTTGGAATTTGGAATTTCTTAATTGGAATTTAATAATTTTATAATCAAGTTTTCTACTTCTACTGAATCCCATTTTTCTCCGATATTT
Organism: Flavobacteriaceae bacterium; assembly: GCA_947452415.1. Lineage (GTDB taxonomy): Bacteria > Bacteroidota > Bacteroidia > Flavobacteriales > Flavobacteriaceae > Flavobacterium. Next base: position 7,240 of record CANGCT010000109.1, on the reverse strand, counting down.
GGAATTTGCATTACCTCTTCCATGATTTTATTTTGGAAGTCTCCAATAGCAAGTGCTTCTGAATAAGGCTGTAAACTAAAAGTTACTCTACTATAGAGGGGCGTCCATTTATTGGGATGTTTATCTGAAAACCATTTTTCAATTTTCTTTTGTAAAAGGAATTTTTCATCTGCAGTCTTAGCACTCATTTCAATAAAATTTCTTCTAGAAAGTTCGGCAATGGCATCGGCATTAGGCTTGCGTGATTTTTGGTATTCTGAAAAAATCATTTTCCAGTCATCACCATATTTTGCAATCATTTCGCTAAGTATAGAAATATCTTCAAAACCAGCGTTCATTCCGTGCCCGTAAAAAGGGACAATAGCATGAGCCGAATCGCCAATTAATGCAACTTTATCTTCATAGGTCCATGGGTAACATTTCATTATTGCTAAATAACTAGTAGGATTTTTGAAGAAATCTTTCGCTAAATCGGGAATTACTTCTTTAGTATCAGGGAAATATTTTGCAAAGAAATCAACCAAACTAGTTTCGTCTTTTAATTGTTCAAATGAATTTTCACCTTCAAACGGCATAAACAACGTACAAGTAAAAGTTCCATCTAAATTTGACAAAGCCATCAACATAAAGTTGCCTCGAGGCCAAATGTGTAGTGAGTTTTTATCAATTTTATGAGTACCATCTGCATTGGCTGGAATGTGCAATTCCTTATAGCCAATCTTCATGAATTCCTGCGAATAGTCAAACATCGATTGCCTTTGCATTCTATGTCTAATCCTAGAAAAAGCTCCATCGGCACCAAATATTTTGTCGTATTTAATATCTTCCCATTCACCTCTTTCGTTTTCGCCAATATGCAAAGTAGCATCAGCTAGAGTGACATCCCAAATTTTATAATCAAAAAAGAAGTCTACTCCAGCATCTTCTGCCAAATCAATCATTCTGCGATTCAATACCCCACGGGATAAAGAAAAAATAGCTTCTCCTTCTTTTCCATAATATTGGTATTGCAAGGTATCGTCTTGGGTATGAATAGCACGTTTATCTACTGGAATCCCAATTTTTCGGATTTCGTTTTCTAAACCTACGTCTTGCATGGCTTTCCAACCGCGATTAGACATCACTAAATTGATAGAACGTCCTGAAAATTCAACGGTTCTTATATCCGGACTTCTGTCGTAAACATGAACAGTATGTCCTAATTTTTTAAGATATATTGCTAATAAGGTTCCAACTAATCCGGAACCTACCACAGCAATTTTTTGAGGAGTTTGCATTGAATCGATTAAAAAAGTTAAGCAAAACTACAGAATTATTGTATCAATTTGTAGGAAACTATTTAAATTGTTATGTTAAGAAGTTATTTTGTTTAGTCTTTTTATATTTTAAATAAACAAAATGTATATTTGACAAAAATTAAATGATGAGGAATTTCACAAAAGAAGACATTAATGAGATGGATAAAATTAGGAGGTTGAATTTGGTCAATTCTTGTACCGGATATAAATCGGCAAATTTAATTGTGACCAAATCGGCTTCTGGAATTTCTAACGCAGCCATTTTCAGCAGTGTTACTCACATTGGAAGTAATCCGCCGATGATAAGCTTTATTACTCGCCCACTTTCTGTAAGAAGGGATACCTATACTAATATTAAAGAAGTTGGTTTTTTTACAGTAAATCATATCATAGAAAGCATGATTGCAGCTTCGCACCATACTTCTGCAAATTATGATGAATTCACCTCTGAATTTGACAAAACAAATTTAGAAGAAGAATACAAAGAAGGAATTGCAATTCCCTTTGTAAAAGGAAGTCCGGTGCAATTATATTGTAAATACCTCAACGAATATTATATAAAAGAAAATGATACCGTACATGTTATTGCCTCTATTGAGAATTTATTTTTTGAGGAAAATTTGCTCCACAAAGATTATTGGTTGCAACTAGACAAAGCAAATGTAATTGCTATTAATGGTTTGGATGGGTATGCACTTCCTAAACTTATTGACCGATTAGAATACGCTAGACCGTATGTGGAAGCGAAATCTATTCTCAAGTAATTAAAAAGTTATAGATTTATTATAAAAAAACAGCAGTAACCAATTGGCAACTGCTGTTTTTTGAATTAATAAAAGCCTTAATTATTATAAACCAAAAGCGGCTTTAACATGATCTACAAAATCTAATTTTTCCCAAGTAAACAATTCAACAGTTATTGTTTTTTCTTCTCCATTTGGAGTTCTAAACGTTTTAGTTACCGTTTCAGGTTTTCTTCCCATGTGACCATAAGCTGCAGTTTCACTATAAATAGGGTTTCTTAATTTTAATCGTTGCTCAATAAAGTACGGACGCATATCAAAAATTCCTTCCACAATGGTGCTAATTGCTCCGTCGGTTAATTCAACTTTAGCAGTTCCGTAAGTATCTACATATATAGATGTTGGTTTTGCAACCCCAATGGCATAAGAAACTTGAACCAAAACTTGGTCACATAATCCTGCTGCAACTAAGTTTTTAGCGATATGACGGGTTGCATAAGCAGCACTTCTATCTACTTTACTTGGATCTTTTCCTGAAAATGCACCACCACCGTGAGCACCTTTTCCGCCATAAGTATCCACAATGATTTTTCTTCCTGTTAAACCTGTGTCTCCGTGAGGTCCACCAATTACAAATTTACCCGTTGGGTTAATATGGTAAGTAATGTTATCGTTAAAGAAATGAGCATATTGCGGATATTTTACTTTAATTCTTGGAATTAAAATAGAAATCAAATCGCTTTTTATTTTCGCCAACATTGTTGCTTCTTCATCAAAATCATCGTGTTGTGTAGAAATTACAATAGCATCAATTCGTTGTGGTTTATTATTGTCAGAATATTCTAATGTTACTTGCGATTTTGCATCTGGACGTAAATAGGTGATTTCAGAATTTTCTCTTCTTAAATTAGCCAATTCAATCAACAAAGCATGTGATAAATCTAGAGCCAAAGGCATGTAATTTTCAGTTTCATTAGTAGCATAACCAAACATCATTCCTTGGTCACCAGCACCTTGTTCTTCTTTATTAGCTCTATCCACTCCTTGGTTAATATCGGCCGATTGTTCGTGAATTGCAGAAAGAACTCCGCAAGAATTAGCTTCAAACATGTATTCGCTTTTGGTATAACCAATTTTTCGTATTACATCTCTTGCTATAGTTTGTACATCAAGATAAGTGTTCGACTTTACTTCTCCAGCAAGAATAACCTGACCAGTAGTAACTAAGGTTTCGCAAGCTACTTTTGACTCTGGGTCAAATGCTAAAAAGTTATCAATTAAAGCATCACTAATTTGATCTGCTACTTTGTCTGGATGTCCTTCACTTACTGACTCTGACGTAAATAAATATGCCATAATAATTTGTTTTTTATACTGAAAACTCAGTATTAATTAATTAATTTTTGTAAGGAAAAATGAAAATTGCACAAAATACTAAAGGAGAGGTTCTGCTTTAGCATTTTTTAACGAGGTTGCAATCAGTTCAAATTTTTCCTCTTTATTCTGAGTGCAAATTTAGTAAAGTTTTAGAAATAATTACATATTTTCATTTTTTTTTTCTAATTTTGTATATTATTAACTAAAAATTATATTTATGAAAAAATTATTACTTTCCTTGTCTTTATTAACCATTGGTTTTGCAAATGGTCAAACTACCCTTTTCGAAGATTCTTTTGATACCTATGGAGATTTTATTATTAGTAACATAGGAAATTGGACCTTAGTTGACGGTGATCTAAGACCAACTTATGGTTTTACAGGTGTCACTTTTGCCAATACCAATGTTGCAAAATCATTTCAAGTATTCAATTCAACAGCTACAACTCCTGCGTTAACCTCTTCAACTACTTCTGATTGGAGTGCAAGAACTGGACTTAAAAATTTAGTTTGTATTGCTGCTGTGCCAAATGCAACAGTGGCTGCAAATGATGATTGGTTAATTTCTCCACAAATAACTCTTGGCACTTCAGGAAATATGCTTTCTTTTTGGGCAAAATCATGTTCTTCTACCTATGGACTTGAAAAATTTAGAGTTGGAATTTCAACAACCGATACAGCTACAACAAGTTTTACGGTTATTTCAGATGACCCAGTTCAAACTATGAATGATGTTACTTATGCAGAATACACTTATAACTTAGATGCTTATGCTGGTCAATCTATTTACATATCTATAAACTGTGTGTCAGATGATCAATTTGGATTTGCAATTGATGATTTTCTAGTTACAGCTGCAGTTATGCACACCGACAGTTTCTTTAAAAACAACTTCTCTATCCAACCAAATCCAGTTTCTGATGTATTCAATGTAACTGCTAAAAATAGCGTAGCAATTGAAAACATTAAAGTAATGGATATCAACGGAAGAATTGTAAGCGAAAACAACAACACTAATGGTTCTGATGCAATGCAAGTAAACATTGGTGAATTAAATGCTGGAGTATACTTTGTTAAAGTACAATCTGAATTAGGAGTTGGAACTTCTAAAATCATAAAAAAATAATTATATTTTAATTATATTTTCAATGGAGCTTAATTTAAATTAAGCTCCATTTTTATTATATCGATATAGTATAAAGTTTAAACTTATTTACAATTTTTGTTGTAATTCTAAATTCTATGTCCTTACTTTGCAGTGTTCATACACATATTGCTTGTTATCACGAAAGCCCGAGGGAATAGACCCGATGAAAGCTTAGCAACCCTACCCCTGTAGAAGGTGCTACATTCTAGTTTGAAAAATCAAACAAAGATAACCACGAGAAATTTCCTTCTCACTTTCCACGATAACAAAAAATACATTACAGATTTTCCTCAAGTCTTTTGACTATTGGAATATTCTGGAGCGAATGGCTTGCGCATTTTAGCAAACCAATTTCCCGCTTTTCGTTGCAATCTTTTCAAACCTGTCAGGTTACAAAAACCTGACAGGTTTGAAAAGTATTTCCACTTCAATCGGGGCTAAAAACAAACATTTTTTTATGAAAATAAGTTTCCAAAAGAACCATTTCTTAGTAAACTTATATTTTCTTAATGTTTTTTTAAAAAAACTTAGCAACTTAGTGCCCTAGTGGTAAAAAAAATATGACTAAAATAGAACAAGCAATAAAAGAAAGAATACTTGTACTCGACGGCGCCATGGGGACAATGTTACAACGCAACAACTTCTCTGAAGAAGATTTTCGTGGCGAACGATTCAAAGATTTTCCATATCCGTTAAAAGGAAATAACGATTTACTTTCCATAACACAACCAGAAGCTGTAAAACAAGTGCACCGTTTGTATTTTCAAGCAGGAGCCGATATTGTCGAAACGAACACCTTCTCAGGAACCACCATCGGAATGGCAGATTACCACTTAGAAGATATTATATACGAACTAAACTACCAATCGGCCAAAATTGCCCGTGAAGTAGCCAATGAATTTACAGACAGACCTCGTTTTGTTGCTGGCTCCATAGGACCAACTAATAGAACAGCATCTATGAGTCCAGACGTAAACGATCCAGGATATCGTGCTGTAACTTTTGATAGTTTACGAATTGCCTACAAACAACAAGTAGAAGCCTTAATGGATGGCGGTTGCGACGTTCTATTAGTCGAAACAATATTTGATACCCTAAATGCCAAAGCAGCACTTTTCGCAATCGAAGAAGTAAAAGAAGAACGCAATATAAATATTCCAGTAATGGTTTCCGGCACCATAACTGATGCATCTGGAAGAACTCTTTCAGGTCAAACTGTAGAAGCATTTTTAATCTCCATTGCGCACATTCCATTATTAAGTATCGGATTTAATTGTGCATTGGGTGCCGACCAATTAAAACCATACCTAAAACGTTTGGCAATGAATACCCAATTAAATATATCGGCACATCCAAATGCTGGTTTGCCTAATGCATTTGGTCAATACGACCAAACACCTGTAGAAATGCAAACCTTAATTAGAGAATATCTAAAAGACAATTTAGTTAACATAGTTGGCGGTTGCTGCGGTACAACGCCAGAACATATAAAAGCAATAGCAGACGTTGCCAAAGAATTCCAACCACGCAGCGTAGAGACGCAATTTATTGCGTCTTAAACAATTTATTGCGTCTTAAACAATTTATTGCGTCTTAAATAATTCATTGCGTCTTAAACAATTTATTACGTCTTAAAACATAATAATCATGTCAAAAATAAATTTACAACTTTCTGGTTTAGAGCCACTTTACGTAGATGAAAATTCCATTTTCGTAAACGTTGGTGAACGAACTAATGTAACAGGTTCTCGTAAATTCCTTCGATTAATTAAAGAAGAAAATTACGAAGAAGCACTTTCAGTAGCAAGAGAACAAGTAGAAGGTGGTGCACAAATCATCGATGTTAATATGGATGAAGGAATGTTAGATGGAGTTTACGCCATGACTAAATTTCTAAATCTAATTGCTGCCGAACCAGACATTGCTCGAGTTCCAGTGATGATTGATAGTTCCAAATGGGAAATCATCGAAGCAGGTTTAAAAGTTATTCAAGGAAAAGGAGTAGTAAATTCTATCTCTTTAAAAGAAGGAGAAGCACAATTTATTCACCACGCCAAATTAATAAAACGATATGGTGCTGCGGTAATTGTAATGGCTTTTGATGAAAACGGTCAAGCCGATACTTACGAAAGACGCATTAAAATTTGCAAAAGAAGTTATGATATTCTGGTAAATGAAGTACATTTTCCAGCCCAAGACATCATTTTTGATCCAAATATTTTTCCGGTTGCAACCGGAATGGACGAACATAAATTAAATGCTTTAGATTTCTTCAAAGCCACCAAATGGATTCGAGAAAACCTTCCATATGCCGGAGTTTCTGGAGGAGTGAGTAATGTTTCGTTTTCGTTTCGGGGTAACAATAAAGTTCGGGAAGCAATGCACTCGGCATTTTTATACCATGCCATCCAAAACGGAATGACCATGGGAATCGTAAACCCAGAAATGCTTGAAATTTATGATCAAATTGACAAAACGCTTTTAGAACATGTTGAAGATGTTCTCTTAAATAGAAGAGAAGATGCCACCGAAAGATTATTAGATTTAGCAGAAACTTTTAAAGGGGATTTCAAAGTAAATGAAAAAGCAATTCAAGAATGGAGAAACTATCCAATTCAAGAACGACTAACCCATTCGTTAGTAAAAGGAATTGACGAATTTATTGAATTGGATGT
>CANGCT010000108.1 GCA_947452415.1 Flavobacteriaceae bacterium | reverse complement strand
GCAACTTTTTCATCCAATTCAATATTGATTTGCCCTGCTTGTGGTTGATCGTTATCGCTCATAATTAATAAATATATTCTTCTTTACTAGCCATAATATCATTGTAATCTTCTTTAGAACCTACAATAATATCGTCATAATCTCTCATACCTGTTCCTGCAGGAATTCTATGTCCTACAATAACATTTTCTTTAAGACCTTCTAAAGTATCCACTTTACCAGCAACTGCTGCTTCGTTCAATACTTTGGTAGTCTCTTGGAACGATGCTGCCGAAATAAACGATTTAGTTTGAAGCGATGCTCTAGTAATACCTTGTAGTACTGGAGTTGCAGTAGCAGTGATAACATCACGAGCCACAACTAAATTTTTATCGTTACGTTTCAACAACGAATTCTCGTCTCTTAATTCTCGTGGAGAAACAATTTGACCTGGTTTAAGACTATCGGAATCTCCAGCATCTTCAACCACTTTCATTCCGTAAAGTTTATCGTTTTCACGAATAAAATCACTAGTATGAATTAATTGCTCTTCTAAGAATAAAGTATCTCCTGGATCTTCCACTCTTACTTTACGCATCATTTGACGAATAACAACCTCAAAGTGTTTGTCATTAATTTTTACCCCTTGAAGACGGTATACTTCTTGAATTTCATTAACTAAATACTGTTGAACAGCAGATGGCCCTTGAATTCTTAAAATATCTTCTGGAGTAATAGCTCCATCGGATAAAGGTACTCCAGCTTTTACGAAGTCATTTTCTTGAACCAAGATTTGACTTGATAATTTTACTAGGTATTTTTTAACTTCTCCAAATTTAGATTCGATTATAATTTCACGGTTACCTCTTTTAATTTTTCCAAAAGTAACTACCCCATCAATCTCAGAAACCACAGCAGGGTTGGAAGGATTACGCGCTTCTAAAAGCTCCGTAATTCTAGGTAAACCTCCGGTAATATCACCAGCTTTAGAAGAACGACGAGGAATTTTTACAAGGATTTTACCTGCTTTAATTTTCTCACCATCTTCTACCATAAGGTGGGCACCAACAGGTAAATTATAAGAACGGATCAATTCTCCGTCTTTACCATAAACCAATAAGGTTGGGATTAATTTTTTATTTCTTCCTTCTGAAATTACTTTTTCTTGAAAACCAGTTTGTTCATCAATTTCAACCATGAAAGATTGCCCTTGTTCTAAATCTTCGTAAGCAATTTTTCCAGTAAATTCAGAAACGATAACTCCATTATATGGATCCCATTTACAAATAGTAGCGCCTTTTTCAACCACATCACCATCTTTTACACTAATTACAGAACCATAAGGAATGTAATGTGTGCTCAACAGAATTCCTGTTTTAACATCAATTAATTTTAATTCAGTTGAACGAGAAACAACAATATTTACTTTGTTACCATCAGCATCTTCGCCAATAACCGTTTTTAAATCGTCAATTTCAAGTTTACCACCAAATCTAGCTATTACACCTGATTCTTCAGAAACACCACCCGCAACCCCACCAACGTGGAATGTTCTAAGTGTTAACTGTGTACCTGGCTCTCCAATAGATTGTGCAGCGATAACTCCAACAGCTTCTCCTTTTTGAGTCATTTTTCCAGTTGCTAAGTTTCTTCCGTAACATTTAGCACAAATACCTTTTTTAGCTTCACAAACTAACGGAGAACGAACTTCTACTTTTTCAATAGGAGATTCTTCAATAGCTTTAACAATAGCTTCGGTAATTTGTTCACCAGCTGCAATTATTACTTTAGAATCTAAAGGATTGATAACATCTTGCAATGCTACACGTCCTAAAATTCTTTCTCCTAAAGTTTCAACAATTTCTTCATTTTTCTTTAAAGCCGAAACTTCAATTCCTCTTAAAGTACCACAATCTACAGAGTTTACAATAACGTCTTGAGAAACGTCGTGGAGTCTACGGGTAAGGTATCCAGCATCGGCAGTTTTCAAAGCCGTATCTGCAAGTCCTTTACGGGCACCGTGAGTAGAAATGAAATATTCTAAGATAGAAAGACCTTCCTTAAAGTTGGAAAGAATTGGATTTTCAATAATTTCACCACCACCAGCAGTAGATTTTTTAGGCTTAGCCATCAAACCACGCATACCAGTTAACTGACGAATTTGTTCTTTAGAACCCCTTGCTCCAGAATCAAGCATCATATACACTGAGTTGAAACCTTGTTGGTCTTCTCTAATGTTTTTCATTGCTAATTCTGTTAATTGCGCATTAGCAGAAGTCCAAATATCAATAACTTGATTGTAACGCTCGTTATTAGTAATAAGCCCCATGTTATAGTTTAGGGAAATACCTTCAACTTGCTCTCTTGCATCAGCAATTAATTTAGTTTTTTGCTCTGGAATTCTAATATCTCCTAATGAGAAAGACAAACCACCTTTGAAGGCAAATTTATATCCCATATCTTTCATTTCATCAAGGAAAGCTGCAGTTGTAGGAACGTTAGTTACCGACAAGATTTTTCCAATAATATCACGTAAAGATTTTTTAGTCAATACTTCATTAATATATCCAGCTGCTTCAGGTACTACTTCATTAAATAATACTCTACCGGCAGTTGTTTGAATAATTTTGAATACTTGTTCTCCAGATTCGTTAAAATCTTTAGCTCTAATTCTAACACGAGCATTCAATTCTAATCTTCCTTCATTCAAAGCAATATTTACTTCTTCTGCAGAATAGAAAGTCAAATCTTGACCTAAAATTGGGTGCTCAGGAGTAGATAAACGTTCTTTGGTCATATAATAAAGACCAAGTACCATGTCTTGAGAAGGTACTGTAATTGGCGCACCATTTGCAGGATTCAAGATATTGTGAGAAGCCAACATTAACAATTGCGCTTCCAAAATAGCCTCTGGTCCTAACGGCAAGTGAACTGCCATTTGATCCCCATCAAAATCCGCATTAAATGCAGTACATACTAATGGGTGTAATTGGATCGCTTTTCCTTCAATTAATTTTGGTTGAAAAGCTTGAATACCGAGTCTGTGCAAAGTAGGAGCACGATTTAGTAATATTGGATGCCCTTTAATTACATTTTCAAGGATATCCCAAACTACTGGCTCTTTTTTGTCTATTATTTTCTTTGCAGATTTTACTGTTTTAACAATTCCTCTTTCTATTAATTTACGAATAACGAATGGTTTATAAAGTTCCGCAGCCATATCTTTAGGTATACCACATTCGAACAATTTCATTTCTGGTCCAACAACAATTACCGAACGAGCAGAATAATCCACACGTTTTCCAAGCAAGTTTTGACGGAAACGTCCTTGTTTTCCTTTAAGGGAATCTGAAAGTGATTTCAATGGTCTGTTAGATTCTGTTTTTACAGCAGAAGCTTTACGAGTGTTATCAAATAATGAATCTACAGATTCTTGTAACATACGTTTTTCGTTTCTTAAGATAACTTCTGGAGCTTTAATCTCCATTAATCTTTTTAAACGGTTGTTACGGATGATAACTCTACGGTACAAGTCGTTCAAATCGGAAGTTGCGAAACGACCACCATCTAGTGGCACTAACGGACGCAATTCTGGCGGAATAACTGGTACTACTTTCATAATCATCCATTCTGGACGATTTTCTCTATTGATATTAGAATCTCTAAAAGATTCTACTACTTGTAGTCTTTTTAATGCTTCTGTTTTTCTTTGTTTAGAAGTTTCATTATTAGCGCTGTGTCTTAACGAATAAGAAAGTGCATCTAAATCGGTTCTAGCCAATAAGTCCATAATACATTCCGCTCCCATTTTGGCAACAAATTTATTAGGATCAAAATCATCTAAATATTGATTATCAGCAGGAAGCGTATCTAAAATATTCAAATATTCTTCTTCTGTTAAAAAGTCTAAACGTTGTAAAGATTCTCCTTCAGCATTTTGTGCAATACCTGCTTGAATTACTACGTATCTTTCGTAATAAATGATCATGTCTAATTTCTTAGATGGCAATCCAAGGATGTATCCTATTTTGTTTGGAAGGGAACGAAAATACCAGATATGAGCAATTGGTACAACAAGGTTGATGTGTCCAACTCTATCTCTACGTACTTTTTTCTCCGTTACTTCAACCCCACAACGGTCACAAACGATTCCTTTGTAGCGGATTCTTTTGTATTTACCACAAGCACATTCAAAATCTTTAACTGGACCGAAAATTCTTTCACAGAAAAGACCATCACGTTCTGGCTTGTGAGTTCTATAATTAATTGTTTCTGGCTTTAAAACTTCACCTCTAGATTCTGCTAAAATTGATTCTGGCGAAGCTAATCCTATTGAGATTTTTTCAAATCTTTTAGGTGCATTCTTGTCTTTGTTTCTATTATTCATCATAGTTTTTACTATTGATTTATCTGCAATTAAAAATTGATTTTAGTTTTGGATATTACTATCCTTAAACTACTACCTCGGATTACTTCTCTAAACTTCAAACTTTTTTTGAAGTGCTAATTATATAAGTCTATATAAAAAATCGGAACGGGTTACGGGTATAAATCTTGAAAACTAATTATAATTTGTTTCAAGTTTAAAGTTTCAGGTTTTAAACTTTAAACCTGAAACTTTAAACAAAAATACTATTCTTCTAAACGGATGTCTAAACCAAGTCCTTTCAATTCATGCATCAATACATTGAATGATTCAGGTAATCCTGGTTCTGGCATAGTTTCACCTTTTACGATTGCCTCGTAAGTTTTAGCTCTACCTATAACGTCATCTGATTTCACTGTTAGGATTTCACGAAGAGTACTAGATGCTCCGTAAGCTTCTAATGCCCATACCTCCATCTCTCCAAAACGTTGACCTCCAAATTGCGCTTTACCTCCAAGTGGTTGTTGTGTGATAAGTGAGTAAGGTCCGATTGAACGTGCGTGCATCTTATCATCCACCATGTGTCCAAGTTTCAACATATAGATAACTCCAACTGTTGCTGCTTGGTGGAAACGTTCTCCTGTTCCTCCATCATATAAATACGTATGACCAAATCTTGGAATTCCTGCTTCATCCGTAAGTTCATTAATTTGGTCTAAAGTTGCACCATCAAAGATTGGTGTTGCATATTTTCTACCTAATTTTTGACCTGCCCAACCAAGAACGGTTTCATAAATTTGACCAATGTTCATACGAGAAGGTACACCTAGTGGATTTAATACAATATCAACTGGAGTTCCATCTTCAAGGAAAGGCATATCTTCATGTCGAACGATACGAGCAACAATACCTTTGTTACCGTGACGTCCTGCCATTTTGTCTCCAACTTTTAATTTACGTTTTTTAGCGATGTATACTTTAGCTAATTTCAAAATTCCAGCTGGCAATTCATCTCCAACCGTAATAGTGAATTTCTCTCTACGTAATGCACCTTGTAAATCGTTTAATTTGATTTTGTAATTGTGAATCAAGTCATTAACCAAACGATTAGTATCATCATCCGCAACCCATTGTCCTTTAGTTAAGTGAGCGAAATCCTCAACAGCGTAAAGCATTTTTTGAGTGTATTTTTTACCTTTTGGTAAAACTTCTTCACCCAAATCATTCATTACTCCTTGCGAAGTTTTTCCGTTAACAATAACGAACAATTTCTCAACTAATTTATCTTTTAATTCAATAAATTTAGTTTCAAATTCAATTTCCAATGCTCCTAAAGCATCTTTATCTTGTGTACGTTTACGTTTATCTTTTACTGCTCTTGCAAATAATTTTTTATCTAAAACTACACCATGTAAAGAAGGAGAAGCTTTTAATGAAGCATCTTTTACATCACCAGCTTTATCCCCGAAAATTGCACGAAGCAATTTCTCTTCTGGAGTTGGATCGGATTCTCCTTTTGGAGTAATTTTACCAATAAGAATGTCGCCAGGTTTCACTTCAGCTCCAATTCTAATCATCCCGTTTTCATCTAAATCTTTAGTAGCTTCTTCAGAAACGTTAGGAATATCATTAGTTAACTCTTCGTTTCCTAATTTAGTATCTCTAACTTCTAATGAATAATCATCTACGTGAATAGAGGTGAAAATATCATCACGAACTACTTTTTCAGAGATAACAATTGCATCCTCGAAATTGTATCCTTTCCATGGCATAAATGCTACTTTAAGGTTTCTACCTATTGCTAATTCTCCGTTTTGAGTAGCGTATCCTTCACAAAGTACTTGACCTAATTGAACTCTATCTCCTTTTCTTACGATAGGTTTCAAGTTAATAGAGGTACTTTGATTGGTTTTTCTAAATTTAATTAATTGGTATGTTTTTTCATCTGTGTCAAAACTTACCATTCTTTCTGCTTCAGTTCTGTCGTATTTGATGGTAATTTTATTAGCATCAACATATTCAACAGTTCCGTTTCCTTCTGCATTAATCAACACTCTAGAGTCAGAAGCCACTTGGCGTTCTAATCCTGTTCCTACAATTGGAGCTTCTGGACGTAATAATGGTACTGCTTGACGCATCATGTTAGATCCCATCAAGGCTCTATTTGCATCATCATGTTCCAAGAAAGGAATCAACGAAGCAGATATTGAAGCAATTTGATTTGGTGCAACATCGGTATAATGAACAGCAGATGGAACTACAACTGGAAAATCACCTTCTTCACGGGCAATTACTTTATCGGCAGTAATTTTACCGTTAGCATCCATTTCAATGTTTGCTTGTGCAATCATTTTACCTTCTTCTTCTTCTGCACTTAAATATACAGGAGTAGAAACTAAATCAACCACACCATTGTTTACTTTACGGTAAGGAGTTTCGATGAAACCCATTCCATTCACTTTAGCATAAACTCCCAGTGAGGAAATTAATCCAATGTTTGGTCCCTCAGGAGTTTCTATTGGACAAAGTCTTCCATAGTGCGTATAGTGAACGTCACGTACTTCAAACCCTGCTCTTTCACGTGAAAGTCCACCTGGTCCTAGGGCTGACAATCTTCTTTTGTGGGTAATCTCGGCTAATGGATTGGTTTGATCCATAAATTGAGATAATTGGTTAGTTCCAAAGAAAGAGTTGATAACCGATGATAATGTTTTAGCATTAATCAAATCGATTGGTGTAAACACCTCGTTATCTCTAACGTTCATTCTCTCACGAATAGTTCTAGCCATACGGGCTAAACCAACTCCAAATTGCTGTGAAAGTTGTTCTCCAACAGTTCTTACACGACGATTTGATAAGTGGTCAATATCATCAATATCTGCTTTCGCATTAATTAATTCTATTAAATATTTTATAATGGTAATGATATCTTCTTTAGTTAAAACTTGTTTTTCTGTTGGGATATCCAAGTTTAACTTTTTGTTCATTCTATAACGACCTACTTCACCTAAGTTGTAACGTTGGTCTGAAAAGAATAATTTATCAATAATACCACGAGCAGTTTCTTCATCAGGCGGTTCAGCATTACGTAATTGTCTATAGATATGCTCAACAGCTTCTTTTTCAGAGTTTGTTGGATCTTTTTGCAATGTATTGTGGATAATTGTATAATCTACTTGATTATTATCCTCTTTGTGTAACAAGATTACTTTTACATCAGCATTAAGAATTTCTTCTACATTGTCTTTATCTAATATAGTATCTCTATCTAATATAATTTCATTACGTTCAATAGAAACCACTTCGCCAGTATCCTCATCCACGAAATCTTCATGCCAAGTATTCAATACTCTTGCAGCTAGTTTTCTACCTACGTATTTTTTAAGACCTGTTTTAGAAACTTTAATTTCTTCAGCAAGGTCAAAAATTTCAAGAATGTCCTTATCTCTTTCAAATCCAATAGCACGTAAAAGAGTAGTAACCGGTAATTTCTTCTTTCTATCAATATATGCATACATTACGTTATTGATATCGGTAGCAAATTCTATCCAAGAACCTTTAAAAGGAATTACCCTGGCAGAATACAATTTAGTACCATTTGCATGGAAGGATTGACCAAAGAAAACCCCCGGAGAACGGTGTAATTGCGAAACTACAACACGTTCAGCTCCATTTATTACAAATGTTCCGCTTGGCGTCATGTATGGAATCGTACCTAAATAAACGTCTTGAACTATAGTCTCAAAATCCTCATGTTCGGGATCAGTACAATATAATTTAAGGCGCGCCTTTAAGGGTACACTATAGGTTAATCCTCTTTCTATACACTCTTGAATAGTGTAACGAGGTGGATCAACAAAGTAATCAAGGAATTCTAATACAAATTGGTTTCTTGTATCCGTTATTGGAAAATTTTCCATGAAGGTATTGTAAAGCCCTTCGTTGCCTCTTTCG
>CANGCT010000107.1 GCA_947452415.1 Flavobacteriaceae bacterium | reverse complement strand
CCTTGATCAACTTTAGCTAATAAATTAAAAGCTTGAGAACAATACACATCAACAGTCATTGTTTTATTAGTTGTTAGTTTTGCTTTTTTTGCAGTTTGAACAAACTCTATTCCTTGCCAAACATCTCCACCTGGACCTTGTGTACCACTTAAAACTTGTCCGTTGATTCCGCCTGAAGCAGGATCTGCCACTACTGATGCAGCTGCACCGCTAAAAGATGCTAAGGCATTGTAAGTATTAGGTGTTTCGAAATTCTGAATTAGTGGAAGATCCTCTAAAACTGATACATTGTCTATAAAAACAAAACCTGTAGCTGCTCCCATATCAAATATAACTCTGTCAGTAACAGTGTCACCGTAATTTATTGTTATTTGATAAGTAAATGTCTGTAAAGTAGATGTTAGCGTTGTTGTTGAAGTTAATGAACTGTATGGAGCACCTGTTTGCCCTAAACCACTAATAATTGTTCGTGTTCCAGTTGCTGAATCAGTGAAAGCATCAAAAGTCAATTTGTATGTTTTACCATTTTCTAATAAAATTTCTTGACTCAAATTTACATCCCAAGGATTACCAGCTGCAAGTACATTGGCTTCGTTCGCAAAGTTCCCTGAACCCATATCAACTGGATTTGCTGCATTACCATACCATGGTGCTGCTGTACCTGTTTGAAAATCACCATTAGAAACAAGGTTTTGAGAAAAACCCAAAATGGAAATTAAAAAAACAATAATCAAAGTAATTTTTTTCATAATATTTAGTTTAGTTAATAAAAATTTATTTTTGTAAAAATATAAAATATTAAATTATTGGCAAATGTCATTTTGTATATAAAAACTATACATGCAAATAAATAACTTTTTTCAGGATAATTTATTCAAAACTATATGTTTTTATATAATTTACAAGATATTTCAAAAATAAATTATTGTTTGTAATTACAATAAATTAAATTAATGTTGAGGTAATGTTGTATTAAACTATTACGATTTCGTTATTGAATTATTCGAAAAATGTTTAAATAAAAAATTCAAAACCTCATTTAGAAAAATTAAATTTATTTTACTTCCAATAATGACTTTCAAAAAAAATTAAAATAATAAATTACTCTATAATAACTTTAGTAGATTTATTATTTTTACCATCTGAAATTCTAACAAAATAAACTCCCGAATGTATTGTTTGAACATCTAAATAGCTTAACGTTTGTCCTTGGTTTATTTTATTTGTTAAAACCACTTTTCCATTTATATCAATCAAATCTATAGTATAATTTTGAGAAACTAAACTACCCATTTGAACTACAATTAAATCGGTTGCAGGATTAGGAAAAACAGTAATATCTAAATTATTTAAAGCAAAACTATCATTTGCTAAATAAGTGGTTGTAGTTTCTGTAACTGAAGTAACTTTTCTATTAGCATAAACACCATAATAAGTTGTTCCAATCATATAAGGATAAGCCGAATTATGATTAGCATCTACAGTAGCAAAATAGCAATAAGTTCCATTTGGATAATCTGGAGTAATGCAAAATCTACCGTTGTGAGCATCTAAATAACTTGCATCTCCTGTATGTGCTACATATTCATAATCTTCTTGAAAGCTTCCTAATGGATAAGTCGTATTTACTGGAGGACCAGCAGTTACTGTTGCTCCGCTTGCATTAGTTGTTCTTGTTGTAATGTTTCGCAATTGGTAACTTGATTTCATTCTAACAATTCCACCTGTACCATCCGTATTTGCAAAACCATAAGCTCCATAAATTGGATAACCATCGTAAGCAAAACCAATTAATGGTGAATGTTGCGCGGAATTGATTACATATAAACCATCTGCATCGTATAAATTACAAATCGTAGAAACTAAAGTCAAATCATTTTTAAAAGCAGAAGGATTTTGATGATGGTGGTAATTTGTTCCTGCTGGATGCCCTTTTGAACAATCAAATCCAGCTCTTTCATATTTTATAGCATCTCTATTCCAAACGCCATCACCTGCTCCGCCTAGTGGTCCACCTGCAAATGCTCCTGTAGAGCTTTTCCAACTTACCGCATCAGAAAAATTAAATACAGCAACACCATTAATACAAACACCTATGTTACCCATTCCTGTAGCTGTTGGTGTTCCAGTATTTGGTGTTGGAGTTATTGGAAACTTGAAAATTGCACTTTGATTTCCTGCATTGTTTGGATTTCCATCTCCTGTAAATGGTCCTACTGAATAGGCTGGAATTCCTGTAGCATTGATATAAACATTTGTTGCTGAATAACGTACTTGTTGGCAGTTGACTAAAATTCCGTTGGAAATAGCAGTAGAATTACCCGAAGTGTAATAGGTTCCCGTTGTAGTGTTGTTTTGCAACCATTTTGTAATTATTGGTTGTGCTTGAGCAAATGAGATTGCACTTTGAAATAAAAGTAATGCTGAAATTAAAAGTGTAGTTTTTTTCATATTGTATTGATTTAAAGTTAATTATTATTTTGGATAACTATATTTTGGGTTAAATAAAAATTCTTTATCAGTTAAAGTTAATAAAAATGCAATTAAGTCTTTCTTTTCGTTTTCGTTCAAAACTATTGGTTTTTGTAATTCTTTGGCTAGCGTTTTACGTTTTACCTTTCCATCAGTATAAAAATTAATAACCTCCCGCAGTTTCATAAACCTCCCATCGTGCATATAAGGATACGTAAATTCTATATTCCGCAATGTTGGCACTTTAAAATTAAAACTATCTTTAGGGTTTTGAGTTATTTTTATCCTTCCATAATCTTTGTAATCTTTGTCTATTGGCAAACCATTATCCGCAAAATTATTATTAGTAAGTAATGGTTCTCTATGACATGATTCGCAATTTCGTTTAAATAATTGGCTGCCATTTTCTTCTTGTTCTGTAAAGGAAATATCTTTTTCATGGCGCATTACTTTATCGTATTTTGAATTATACGTTTGTAACGAAACCGTGAATTGCGCAATGGCTTGTAACAATTTTTTAGTGGTCACTAAACTATCCCCAAAAGCAGTATTAAACAGGCTCTTATACTTTTTAGATTGATTTAATTTCCCTAAAACATTTACCAAGGTATTATCCATTTCTTGCGAATTGGTAATTGGGTTGATTGGTTGTGCATCTAAACTAAGTACGCCGCCATCCCAATGGAATGTTTTGGTCCAAGCCAAATTTACTAAAGATGGGGCATTTCTAGCTCCAATACGTCCTTCTATACCGTGACTTAAAGCATGATCCGTATGTGCAAAACCAGTATATTGCGAATGGCAACTGGAACAAGAAATAGTATTATCTCTTGAAAGAATTGGGTCGTAAAATAATTTTCTTCCCAATTCAAATCCTTCTTTAGTGGGTTTGTTTTCTTTAAAATTATAAACGGGTTTTGGCCATCCTTTTGGAACAAAGAAATCTTCATAAAATGCTAAGTTTTTCAACTTATTTAAAGATAGAAAACTGCAAGATAAAAGCACTATTACTATAAGACTTAACTTCCTTTTTTTCAACTAGTTTGGTATTAATCCATTTTTTGTACTTCTCCTCTAAAATAGATTCGGCATCCAAAAGATTCCGATTTTGGAGTAGTAACTTCTTTTTCTTGTAACAAATCATCAATAGCATCAGTCAAAAAATGATGCTTTATTTTTTCAGGCTCGCCGGCATTATCATCAATAGCTCCTTGGTATTTAACAACCATTTTTCCTGCATTATTTTTCCAAATTACAAATGCTTGTGGCGTATGGGTTGCTTTGAATTCTTTAGCAATTTTTTGTTTTTTATCTTGCAAATAGGGAAATTGGAATTGGTCTTTTTTGGCTTTTTTTTGCATTAATTTGAAAGATTCCTCCGCATAAGCCAAAGTATCCATAGAATTTATTGCAAATACTGGTACTCCTAATTTTTTATATTTGGCATCCATTTGATTTAATCGTTGCGAATAAAATTTTGCCATCGGACATTTATTACAACTAAAAACAACTACAAAACCTTTTGCATTTTTATAATCCGAAAGCGAAACCCAATGGTTATTAGTTGCACTTTTTAATTTAAAATTAGAGATGGTTTTCTCCTTTTCATAAATTGTATAACTAGAAAACAACACGAGGACAATAGCGTAGAAAAAGAATACTAACTTTTTCATGTTTTATTTTTTTATAAATTTTTTGGTGGTTATACTTTTAGATTGTTTATCCATCATTTGAAAAGTATAAACTCCTGCTTCTAGAGAAGAAATATCAATTCCGTTTTGCCATTCTGGCTGTGGCAACATCATCACTATTCTCCCTGTAATGGTAGAGATTGTAACGTAATAAATCTCGGTAGCAGTATCTTTTAAATTAACAAATAATTTATCATTTGCTGGATTTGGATACAAACTAAAGTTGGTATTGGTGGCATTTTGATTGGTAGCCATAGTCCCTGTAACAATAAATTGTCCCATCATTCCACCATCTTCGTGACCTCCAAAATGACAATGGTACATATAAGGATGGTTAACATCGGAATCAGCAAAATCATCAAATTTAGCTACAAAAGTAACCGATTCATTTTTTGGCAAATAAAAAGTATCCTTCCAACCGCTCTCATGGGTACCAACTGCAGTCGCACTTCCGTTTCGAGCCACAATTTTAAACTCTACATCATGTAAATGGAAAGAATGTCCAAAAACATTACTGTTGGTAACTGTCCATTTTTCAACATCATTCAAGTTAACAACTTTAGGAGTCATAGTTAATGAATAAGAAACATTATCAAAATTAAATGGCACACTTGCAGGTCCTGGGTTTCCATTTGTTACTGCTACAGCACGAGTTACTGTTGCATCGGCTGCAGACCAGTAGGTATTACTGGCAAGTGTTGTTGGTACAGCGGTGATTGGTGTAGAAGTAGCTGCTCCAACATTAATATGTAGAATATTAAAATCTGCATTGTTTAATAAACTTCCAAAATCACCCGATGTGTTTGCTTCCCCTCCTGGAAAGCCAAAAGCTTGTCCAGAATTATAAGCTTTTAAATCAAGACTAGACCCTACAGTATCTCCTCCTAAATTCACCATAATTTCCACTCGCTCACCTACCATTAATTTAACTCTAGTTACAGCAACAGGTGCATTTAGTAATCCACCATCGTTTCCTATAATATAAAAAGTACGGTTATCGCTAAATCCTAAATTATACCCTCTTTCAATTTCGGCATTCAAAATTCGCATTCTTACGTATTGTTTTGGCAAAGTATATTGGGCACTTGGAGTCCCATTGGTTAACATATAATCACCATATACTCTAGTAGAACTCACAAAAGTATTGGTTGTAGCAGTATAACTTCTGCTAGTTAATGCCAATACAATATCGTCTACACCATAAGTTCTTGGCAATGCTAATGCAGACTCTTGAGGGTCTTTAACAATAATAAAACCACCAATACCTTTAGTCATTTGCGCTTGAGTTGTTTCATGTAAATGAGGATGGTACCACAAAGTAGTTGCTTGATTCATCACTGTCCAATAGGGTTGCCACAGAGTTCCTGCGGGAATTACTTGGTGCGGGCCTCCATCCATAACCGATGGCAAATGCATTCCGTGCCAATGCAAAGTGGTAGATTCATTCAAATAATTGGTAACATTCATGTGAACTAAATCGCCTTTATTGACAAATAAGGTAGGTCCCCAAAAAGTTTCGTTGTTAATAGCTCCCGTAATGGTTTGATTTCCTGTAACTAACTGCTTAGTACTTTCATGAATATTCAAGTTAAAAGTAGTCCCATAAAGAGCTTCTGGCATTGACATTGTGTTGTATTGTGCTTGAATGCCATTGCTTATTAAAATCAGAATCGCAAATAATTGTAATTTATTTTTCATATTTATTTATTAATTTATTTTAAACATATTTTTATACTTCTGTGACATTGCGATGGCTTTTTCTCCTGGAATCATTATAGAGTTGTTTTCCTTTAATGACATAAAATCCAACCAATTACTAAGTTCTATTTCAATATTGATATTTTGTTTTCTTTCTATATTCAACTCTATTTCTTGCAGTGCATTTTGCTTTGGCAAATACCCACCTATATGGAACTGAAATTCTTTTTTAACGCTGTTACAACTCGAACTTTTTCCTTCCAATTTCATGTTGATGTAACCGGTATTCCAAGCCCAATACATTCCAAGTGATGGATCTAAATCGCCATCAAACTTTTCAGAAACACTTGTCAAACTATCAATTCCAATATAAAATCGAATTTTTTTAATTTTTATATCTGGTACATTTTTCAAAATAAATCCCAAGGAACTCAAGGTTTCTGCGTCCACTAAATGAATACTATTACTTTCTTTATATTCACTTCCATCTTCCAACTGTAATACAATATTAGAAAGGTAAAACTTCATTTTTGTAATTGTAACTGTATCATTTGTTTTAGTAACGTATTTTTTATCTGTCAAAACTAAAGGTTCGTTTTGAAAATTAAAATGCAGCATAACCAGAACGTCTTTCTTATTCATTTTTATTTGAAAAGAAAGACATGCCAAAGCAAAAACCACTACAATTACAATATTTTTTTTCATAAATTACCTTCTAGGTGGTGGCTCTTGATCCTCCATCATTTCTGGTGGCGGCGGACCTTGTCTATCTCCTCTTGGTAGAGGTGGACCTTGATCATCCATAATTCCCAATGGCGGTGGTGGTGGGCCTTGTCTATTACCGCTTGGCGGGGGTCTCACATCACCGTCTCTTCTTGGCGGTGGCGGTCGTTGCCCTTCATGTGGGCTTGGACCCATCATTTGAGATGTTTCTTTAACAATCTTATCAAACTTTTGTTTTTGAGAAGCATCACAAATGGCTCGCACTTTTTGAAAATGATAAAAAACTACTAGTTCCTCTTTTTCTTTAATATTACTAATTTGGTCTGCTACTTTCTTAACAGTAGCCGAGTCTACTTTTGGATTTTGAAGCAAATCAAAAAAGGCATCATGAGTTTCTCTATTCGAATATCTTAATAATTCTCTTTCCTCTTCAAAAGCAGTTTGTAATACTTCAAACTGTTGTTCTTGTTTTGCCGAAAATGATAATTCATTTGCAATAAAACCTTTAGCAGAACCTTCTGGATTAGGCTTTGGTGGTTTTGTAAACCATAAAAAACTTATGGTTGCTGCATTTACTAGTAGTAGGACTAGCAAAATTGATTTTAAAAATTTTACATTATTCATGGGGTACAATTTATTATTCAATTGTATTGCTAAAATATTCTTTATATACTAAATTCTTCTCATTATTAACAGAAACAGTGGATTTTTCGAATTGTTTTGAATATTGTTTTATTGTAAGAACGTTTATTCCAATAAGTACTGCAACGCTTGCTGCCATCATCCACTTTTGAGTTGTACTCATTGTAGATGATGCATTTGCTGTAAAATTATTTTTAATGGAAAGTTGTAAATTAACAGGCAATTCCAATTTATGGAGATTATCCAATGATTTTAATGTGGTTTCTATATTATTTTCTTGGGGATTCATATTTCTATAGAGATTTAATTATTAAAAAACTTGCGGTTATTTTTCATTTTCTTCATAATAGGTAGCCAAATACTTCTTTAAATTCTGTTTAGCCCTGAAAAGTAATGATTCTACTGCTGATAAAGAAACTTCCATAATACCAGCTATTTCATTATAACTTACCTGCTCAACTTTATGTAAAACATAAGCAGTTTGCTGCTGTTCTGGCAACAAACTGATGGCTTTAAATAAAATTATAGAACGTTCTTTGTTTTCTAATTGAATTCCAGGATGACTAAAATCCGAATGGTTTTCAAGGGCTTTTTCATCATCGGCAGAAAAAATAGATTTAAAGATTCCAGATCTTTTTTTTCTATTTTTCTTTCGAATAAACTCCAAACATTTGTTAACCGATATTCTATAAATCCAAGTAGAAAGTGAAGATTCTTCCTTGAAATTTTCAATATTTATATGAATGGTAATAAAAATTTCTTGGGTAATATCTTGAGCATCTTCAAGGTTTTGCAACATCCCAACGCAAGTATTATAAACTTTTTTGGAAAAAAAATCCACCAAAAAGCCGAACGCAATTTCATCGTTCTTCTTTAATCTTAGGATAAGTTCTTTTTCTTCCAAAAAAATACTTTTTAATTTAGACGCTAATCTTGATATAAACTTGTGGAGATTTAAAATAAATTTACAATATTATCTTAAAACAATAATTCAAATATAGTATAAAATCATCAAAATAAAATTTGTGATTTGTTCAACACCCAATCTCATTTTAGAAATCATTATCTTTGCAAAAATTAGTTTTTTACTATGATTCCAAAAGATATTGCTACCCTCGAT
>CANGCT010000106.1 GCA_947452415.1 Flavobacteriaceae bacterium | reverse complement strand
TACAATATAAAAAGTACTCTCTTATTTTTTCTATTTCGCAGGTGTCTGCGGTTTCTTCTTTTAAAAAATTCAAAAAAGTTCCAAACTCATTCCGATAGGTTTTTAGTGTAGAAATACTGTATCCTTTTAATTGGATATGTTCAATAAATCGTTTTAATATTTCTTGATTTTCAACAGAAATTTTGGATAATACCGATTTCCCCAATGGTGTTTCTATCTTAAATCGTTCTCTGTTTTCGGCAGTATCTGGTAAATGCCATGCGCCAAGGGTTGGACTCCATCTAGAGCCCTCCAGTTTTTTTATCCTTGCTATATATTCGGCATTTTTATCAAAATATACAGCAATGCGATTCTCTTTTTTATACCGTATCAGTTTAGCGCTCCAATCCATATTTCGAAATTTTACTTAAAATTAAGAAAAATTCATGAAAATATCAAGCAATATTTTCTAATCCTCCCGGAAAAGGGCGGTAGGCATAATACTGCAATACTTCTTCTAATGCTGCAATAATTGCTTTGTTTATTGGCAGCATTTTGGTTCCTAATTGGTAATCTATTTGGGCAAGATTCATGTAATAATCGGTAAAGATGGGTACATAAAGGCCTTTGCTAATGGCTTCTTCTGTTTGAAGAAAGTTCTCGTGTTGGTTTTCTTTAATTATTTTGCAAGTCGCCAATCGTAATTCGCCATATTTATCTCTACTGGCAGCATATCCAAATAAGCGGCAAATTAAGCCACGGTATTTGTAGTTGGAACAACTTCCGTTGTTGGTTTCTAATAAAGTTAAAGGTCGGTACAATTGGCAGTTGGAATCGGTTTTTTGTTGTAATTCCTCGAGCATCGCTTCGGCTTGACCGTTTAAAAATAAATAAAATGCCCACGGTAAAAATTCTAATGGCGAAGCGTCAATGTTTGGTTTGTTACAGCATTTGCCACAACCCGTAAGGCAATGTAAATTGGCTGTTGTTTGGAAAGCAGAAATTTCAATATCCAAGAGATCAAAGAGTTTTTCTACCTGTAGTACTTTATTCTCAATAGCCATTTTTTTGTAAGGTAGTCTTATAAAAAGGGCTACAGCAATAAATGGGTTTTATTTAAGATATTTTTTTTTCTGCAAATTTCTTGGAATTTTTTCAAAATGATATCCTAGTAATCATTTTAATCTGTAGAAAAGAATTTAAGAGTTTTTTCCTGCAGATTTCACAGATTTCACAGATTTTTTTGAATTATTAAGGTGCAATTCTTAATGTCTTAATAGTTTGAAAAATATAAATTATTTTCTTCTAACATAAATATGTTTGATGTTGTTTTTTCCGCTTTCGCGTTCGTCAATAACAAACTGGTTCATGCTTTTAATAAAGGCCAGCATTTTAGGAAAGCCGTAATTTCTAGGATCAAAATCGGGTTTCTTTTTAAGCATTAAGTTGCCTAATTCACCAAGAAAAGCCCAACCATTTTCGTCTTCCAAATCGTCAATACTATCGGCAAAAAGTTTGATTATTTTTGGATCTATTTTACTTATTGCATTGTTGGTTTGCACCTTAGTTTTTGTAGAAGGTTTTCTGTTTTTGGCATCCAATGGAAGTTCTAAATCGTGTTTCTTTAGGATTTCAATGTAAATGAATTTATCGCAAGCGGTAATAAATGGCGTAAGGGTTTTCTTTTCGCCAATGCCAATTACTTTCATGCCTGCTTCTCGAAGTCGAGTTGCCAATCTAGTAAAATCAGAATCACTAGAAACAATACAAAAACCATCTACTTTACCGGTGTATAAAATGTCCATTGCATCAATAATCAAGGCGCTATCGCTAGCATTTTTCCCGGTAGAATAACTGTATTGCTGAATAGGAGTGATGGCGTTTTCTAAAAGCACATTTTTCCATCCCGAAACGGTTGGTTTGGTCCAATCGGCATAAATTCGCTTGAAAGTTGGCGTGCCATATTTGGCAATTTCTTCAAACATTTCTTTTACGTTGGCATAAGGAACGTTGTCGGCATCAATTAATACGGCAAGTTTTAGGTCTTGTTTGGTTTCCATAAGCAAAAAATAGAATTGATTTCTTTATCAAATATAAGAAAAATAGATAACTATTTCTCTATTCGGTGTTTGTTGTCTAACGAAATATTTTCAATAGTCCACTCAATGGTTCTCACAAATTCGTGTTTACGCATCGGGCATTCTTTTTTGCTGCAAATTTTACAAGAAAAATCCAAGCAACCATCGGTATGTACCATAAGTTCTACACTATCGCCAAAGTTGTTTTTTACAATTTTTTCTAATTCATCCACCTCCAAATGTCCTTCGTGTATGTTAAAATACCACGGAATGGTTAAATGACAATCTAAATGCAGGGTGCCACCGTATTTTATAAATCGTAAATTGTGTAAGTCAATCCAGTTTTCTCTTCGTTTGGCTTGGCAATAACCTACCATTTTTTCTAACAATTCATCGTCAGCCTCATCCATAATTCCTGCAATAGAAGTTCGCAAAATTTTATATCCTGAGACAATGATAATTACTGCAAAAACAAAGGCAACTACGCTATCAATCCAGGCATAATGGGTGAAATAAATTAAGATTAATCCAATAACAATTCCCAGCGTTGCATAGGTGTCCGATTGCATGTGTCTTCCAGTAGCAATCAAGGCTAAGGAGTTATTTTTCTTTCCGTTTTTTATCGAAAAATGACCAACTACATAATTGATAACTCCCGTTAAACCAACTAAATAAATTCCGTAATCGAGTTGTTTTAACTCGTGCGGATGTTTTAAATTATTGATGGCTTCGTAGATGATTACAAAACTAGAAACTACCATTAAAGTACCTTCTATAGTTGCCGAAAGAAATTCGACCTTCCCATGTCCGTAGGGGTGGTTTTTGTCTTTGGGTTTTGCCGAAAGATAGAGGCTGTACAATCCTATAAAACCACTAATTACATTGATGGTGTATTCTAAAGTATCGGTTAAAATAGCAACCGAATTGGTGTAATACCATGCAGTTAATTTTATTAAAAACAAAAGAACTATAATAACAGTTAGTTTTTTTTGAATTTCAAAATTTTCTTTCGACTTGTACATTAGGTTTTTTTAATTTGCCTCAAAAGTAGTTAATTTCCTTGTTTTGCAGAATGATTTTCTAATCAAAATTCAGGAATTTATGAACTAAAAACTTTTAATTAAACATAAAAAAAAACGTCCGAAATAATCCGGACGTTAACTAATAAAAAAAATATAATACTGTTATTCTTTTATGAATTTTTGAGAATAATCTTTATCATTAGTATCTCTTAAAAGAAGGATATAGGTTCCTTGACTTAACGAATCAATAGCAATTGTAGTAGATGTTAATTTGGTTTCCAAAACTATTTTACCATTTAAATCATATACTTGTGCAAGTTTCATGTTAAGCTTTCCATTGGTTTTAATATTTAAAATATTTTTCGCTGGAATAGGATAGAGGCTAAAGTTAGAATTAGTGAAATTTTCAACTGCAAGCGATGCGCCTTCAACTACTAATGTGGCTTGATTGATACTCGGGTTTAATATTGTGTCTACCAATCCCGACGGCCATCTTACAATAACTTTGGTGATGGTTGTAGCAGTACCAATTCCAAAATGAGCATTTAATGTGCTTTGTTGTGCAAAACCATTTCCGCTTTTAATCTCTCTTATTTGTTTCCCGAAGGTGCCATAAATCTCTACTCTTGCGCCAATTCCGTTTATGTTACTTCCAATTCCTAGTAGATTAATTTTTATCCAATTATTAGCATTTGGCACATTGTAATAAATCTGATTAGCATATTGAACATCTAAGAATCCATCGTTATTCAAGTCTCCAATTCCACCTTTGCTAAATGGCATATCATATCCGGTAAAGGTTAAATCGCCATTATTTAGATACAATTCTGCTCCATTTTGCCACAAGAAATCCATCCAACCATCGTTATTAAAATCGGCTGCTTGAAGTTCCCAAGAACCTACTTGTGCAGCAATTCCTGTGGTTGCATAAATATCTGTAAAAGTGCCATTCCCATTATTTCTATATAATTTATTAGTATCCGATATATTCGATAATAAAATATCCATAAAACCATCATTATCATAATCTTCAATAGCAGAAGACCACGATTGTGACCCATCATTTACCCCAGCAGCAGCACCCGATTCGGTAAACGTGCCATTGCCATTATTTTTATACAAAAGATTGATACGTTGTGGATCGCCAACTGCTGCACTTGCTCTACATTTAGATAAATACATATCGATATCCCCATCGTTGTCGTAATCGGACCACTGCGATTGGTAGTTGCCACCAACGGCTAAAGTTGGCATTAATGTAGTATCAAATACTAAATTGCCAGCACCATCATTTTTATAAGCATAACTTTGTGCAACATCATGGCATGCCCACAAATCTAAATTTCCATCATTGTTAATATCAACAAAATTAGTTCTTTGGGTAAAAATACTTTGTGGATAAGGAACCTCGGTATAAGTTGCCCCTCCGGCATTGGATTTTATTACGGTCAATCGGGTGCTGTTTCCAAAAACCAAATCGTTGTAGCCATCTCTATTAAAATCTCCTGCAGCAATACTCCATCCTGGAGTAGTAGTTAATGCAGGAAGCGGATAAACAACTGGCGTAAAACCACCCGTTGGCAATTGTTTTTGAATGGTCATTTGGTTAGTTTCTACCGTAACAATATCATCCAAATAATCATTATTCATGTCTACCACACTGCAAATAGTAGAGGTTGTAGAAATTGTTTGAGTGGTAAAAGAAATCGCTGGAGCAATGAATGGATTTTCGGTCAATTGAAAAACAAATCCACTGCTATTCCATCTATTATCCCAAGCAAGATGGTAGGTAGTATTTGCAAACACATTAAAAGTTACTATGGATAAATAACCATTTCCTATAACTCCATTGTCATCATCGGAAGCATAACAAACCAAGTTGCCGCAAGTTCCTGTGTAAACGTGAATTCGAGTGTCTAAACCCGTATTAATTTGTAAATCGGTAGTAATGGTAACCGTGTAATTTTGGGTTGGAGTATAGGTGTACCATTCGGATAAAGGAATAGTAGCCGTCCCGCCCATGCAATTAGGAGTTGGAACTTCGGTTCCTACAATAGTTCCCACAGTTGTCATTCCAGCAACCGCAGGTAAAGCGGTAGTACAGGTGGTTTGTGCATTTGCAATTTGTAAACCGAAAACTAAAACAAATAATAAAGTAATTTTTTTCATATTGGTGTGTTTAAAAAATTAGTGGCAATTTGTAGGTAACGAATTGATCCAATCTTTCATTAATTGAACTCCTTCTTGGTGCACTAAAGAGCGTCCTATGTAAGGCATCATCACGTCGCCTTGTGTAGAACTCATTCGGATAATCATATCCGAATAATCGGCATTTCCACCATTGATAACAAAAGGCCCATTTGGAATGTTAAATAACGGAACCAAACAAACTCCAAAAGTATGCAAGTCGGTGTTGCTAAAATTAAATCGTTGGGATACATAGGCACAATGGCCACCTTCTCTATGGCAGTGGGCACAATTAATATCTATATAAGAACGTGCTCTTAATTCTAGAGATTTGCTAGTGTCTCTCCAATCTACAGTTGAATGAATAGCCGATAATGCTGGAACATCTGTGCCAAGAATTCCAAGGCTTTTCCATTTGGTAATTTGATTTTCGGCTCCAGAATTATAATTGTAAGTGGTGTTTAAATTTTGTGGTTTTGGTCCAATCGGAATGGTTAGTTCTCCCGTTTGATTTGGATTTATTTTGTGGCAAGTAATACATTCCGTTTGGGATGGTACCCAATAATTAACCGTTTTATTCGCTCCACTATCATCAATCCAATTTACAGATTTGTGTAAGCCATTTCCAGTAGTTTCAAGAAGTGCATCCGTTTGCTCATCATTCCAAACATAAGTAAAGGCTTGCCATCCTGTAGATTTTCGGATTAACAATCGAGTTTCCACCATTTTGGTGGTATTGCTAGGTTGCACGTGATCGTAATAAAAAGTTTTTATTATTGCTGCTCCAACTGGAAATTCAAAAACATTTTCATCGCCATTGTAGGTGGCGTGGGTGTTATTTGGTAAATAAATAAAGCGTTTTTTATGAGCATAATCGGAAAATAATGCACTTGCAGGCTCGTAAGGAACTACATTAGTAGTAGGGTTTTGCTCTTTTATAGCACCGTCAAAAAAATGATATTCGGATAATTTAGCGTAAGGAACAGTTGCTAAGTTTACCGAAACTTCGGGTAGTGCAACATATTCCTCTTCATTTGATTTGGAACAAGAGAAAATTACGATAACAAAAAGCAGTACTAAAATACGGAAGGTGTAATGTTTACTCATAAGTTTGGTTTGTTCCAACCAAATATACGATAAAAAGTGATTATTCTTAAATAAAACAAAATTTATTTGTTAAATTTCAAATAATTACTAGTAAAATAATTAATTTGATTCCAATTTCACATTATAATTTTTTAGTTCCAAAATGGCTTTTTCCGATTTATAATCGAATATTTCTTCATGTAATGCTAGGTCTTTTTTGATTTCAATTTGTTTTACACAGGTATAAAAACGTCTCAATTCTTCATCATTTGATAGCAATAATCCGGGTACTTTGGTATTTAATCCATTCGTGTCTTTAGCAACCATGGTAAAATAACTCGAATTGCAATGTTTTACTTTCCCGGTTTGGATGTTTTCGGCTTCCACCCGAATGCCAACAATCATCGAACTATTTCCTACATAATTCACGCTGGCTTTTAAAGTGACAAGTTCTCCAACTTCAATAGGATTTAAGAAATTAACCGTATCTACCGAAGCAGTGACGCAGTAATTCCCAGAATATTTAGAGGCGCAAGCAAAAGCAATTTGATCTAATAAAGATAAGATATACCCACCATGAATTTTACCACTAAAATTGGTGTGGGAGGGAAGCATTAATTGCGAAATGGTGATTCGGGAGGATTTTACAGATTTGTAGGTACTCATAAATTATTTATTGAATGGCGATTTGTCTTTTTTAACTTCTATAACAAAATATTTAGAATCTCCCCACCAAGAAAAAGTGCGGTAGCGTTCTTTGTAGGTAAGTTTTACATATTGTCCTTCTTGTTCTTTCAAGTCTGCAATCACTTTTACGTCTTTGTCTAAAACCGAAAAAGTAAAAGATTGTGTGCCAGAAATACCGCTGCTAAGTTCGCCTTCCCAAGTTTTGAAAATAATGCCTTTATGACTGAATTTAATGAGTTGGCCTGATCGAACCCCCTCACTATAAGATGCATAATAAACAAAAGAAAAGTAAGCCGTAACCGATACAGCAATTGCTAAAATTAGATAAAGAATAAATTTACGTACCATAATGAACTTATTTTAATCGGAATTCACTTCCGAGTTGGTTACTAAATTATCCGAGATAGTGGCTCGGTTTAAGATGTTTTCGGGCAGCGATTTTTTGGCTTTTGCTCCCATTTTTTTTAATTTCTCAACGCTAGTTACTAGGTTTCCTTTGCCATCTACCAACTTGTTCATAGCACCTTGGTATTCTATTTTGGCTTCGTCCATTTTCTTTCCAATTTTCACCAAATCGGTAACAAAACCTTCAAATTTATCGTATAACGCTCCTGCTTGACGCGCAATTTCAAGGGCGTTTTCTTGTTGCTTTTGGTTGGTCCACATGCTGTCAATAGTGCGCAGCGTAGCCAATAGGGTTGAAGGTGTAACAATTACAATATTCTTCTCAAAAGCCTTGTTGTACAAAGTGGTATCTTCATTTAATGCTAAAGCAAATGCCGACTCAATTGGGATAAAAAGCAATACAAAATCAGGGCTCTCCATTTGATACAAATCGTGGTAATTCTTGTTACCCAATTGCTCCACATGGCGATTAATTGCAATGACATGGTCCTTTAGATGCTGCGCTTTTAAAGTGTCGTCTTCTTCATTAATGTAACGTTCGTAAGCCGTTAAAGTCACTTTCGAATCGACTATCATTTTCTTTCCGTCAGGCAAATTAATCACCACATCGGGAAAAACTCGGT
This sequence comes from Flavobacteriaceae bacterium, assembly GCA_947452415.1. GTDB lineage: Bacteria > Bacteroidota > Bacteroidia > Flavobacteriales > Flavobacteriaceae > Flavobacterium. The sequence goes on along the minus strand of CANGCT010000106.1, from coordinate 335 downwards.
TGCCTTCTTCGGTTACAAAACTTTGTTGTACAAAATATTCGCGGTCTTTTTCCAACCCCGATTTTTCAAGTACCCGTTCCAAAATTAGTTCTCCCCAATTTCCTTGCATTTTGCTGTCGCCCTTTAATGCTTTGGTTAGGTTAAGGGTTTCTTTGCTCATTTGCTCGTTCATTTCTCGCAAGCCCAATATTTGCTGGCGCAATGCAGCATGATAGTCAATGCTTTCTTTGTGTGTATCTTCGACTTTCTTTTCGAAAAGTTGAATTTTATCTTGCAAAGGGGATAAAATAGTTTTTAAATTTTCTTTGTTTTGCTCGGTGAATTTAGAAGTTTTT
>CANGCT010000105.1 GCA_947452415.1 Flavobacteriaceae bacterium | reverse complement strand
TTAAAATCACTCAAATAATATTTCATAATTTTTAATTTGTTTTACAAATGTATGACATGTAAAAACAAAAAAGCCTTTACATTTCTGTAAAGGCTTTCTCTTACTTGCTCCCTCTCTTGGGCTCGAACCAAGGACCCTCTGATTAACAGTCAGATGCTCTAACCAACTGAGCTAAGAAGGAAACTGTATATTGTAACTTTATTTAAAGAACTTTTTTGTGGCTTTAGCTACTTTATCAAAGCTGATGTTTAGCGTCTAAGCGGTTGCAAATATAAAGCGATTTTTATTTTTTACAAACAAAAATCAATAAAATTTTTATTTTTTTTATTTACCTACAATTGCTTTGTAGATATCGTTTCCGTTTGCAAATAAAAGCAACGTGATAAGTAATACAAAACCAACCATTTGAGCTCTTTCTAAAAACTTATCGGTAGGTTTTTTACCCGACACCATTTCGTATAATAAAAAGATTACATGACCTCCATCTAAAGCAGGAATTGGCAAAAGGTTCATTACACCAAGCATAATAGATAATAAAGCGGTAATATTCCAGAATACAAACCAGCTCCAGGTAGATGGGAAAATATTGAATATAGCTCCAAATCCACCCACACCTTTATAAGCACCTGTACTAGGGGAAAAGATGGCTTTTAGTTGTTTCCCGTAGCTTTCAAGTTCGTTAATCCCTCTTGTAACTCCAACAGGAATCGATTGGAAAAAACCATATTCTTGTTTGTTGATTTTATACAATCCTAATTTCTCTAAATTATCATAAGGTAACATCGCTTGTTGAACTACCACTTTAGCACTATCGTTAATAACTAAATTTATAGCAACATCAATATCGTCTCTTCTAATAACTGCGGGAACCTTTTTTCCTTTCAAACTTTGGAACAATACAATCAATTGATCAGCATAGGTAACTTTTTGTCCGTTGCAACTCGTTATGATATCTTTAGCTTTTAATACATTTTTGTTTGGCGATTCTTTTGGAACGGCACCAATTACAAACGGCATACGAAGATTGATTAGTGTTCCTCTTTGCGATTTCATAAGTTGATCAATAAAATTAACTGGTAATTTTATTTTAATTTCTTTTCCGTCACGATTAAGGTCTACTTCTTTAGCAAGAAACAACTCTTTGTTGATGTCCTCAAATTTTTGTACTTTAATTCCGTCAATCGAAACAATTTTATCGCCTGTTTTAAAGCCTAATTTTTCTACTGTAGGATTATTTACCCAAATACCATCTTTTACATTTTCGTTAGCAATATATTGCTCGCCATAGTAAAAGGTCATTCCAATATAGATAATGAAAGCTAAGAGAAAATTTACAGTAACACCTCCTAACATGATGATTAATCGTTGCCAAGTTGGTTTAGAACGGAATTCCCATGGTTGCGCAGGTAACGCCATTTGTTCTTTATCCATACTTTCGTCAATCATACCCGAAATTTTCACATAACCCCCTAGAGGCAACCATCCAATACCATATTCGGTTTCACCAATTTTCTTTTTGAATAAAGAACATTTTAAGTCAAAGAAAAGATAAAATTTTTCTACTCTAGTTTTAAATAATTTGGCCGGTATGAAATGTCCTAATTCGTGAAGAACAATAAGTATTGATAAGCTCAATAAGAACTGAGAAAGTTTAATTGCAAATTCCATTTTTGTGATTCAGTATTGTTATAAAAAAGCAAAAGTAAGGTTTTCGCCTTACTTTTTACTAATAATATTGTTTTGGACTAATTTTTTATAATTTTTTTATGAAAAACCCCTTCCGAAGTTTGTAGCTGCACCTCATAAACCCCTGAAGAAATAGAGGATAACGAGAAATCAATTGCGTTTTTTTCTAAAACAACTTGCCCTAAATTGTTATAAATTGTTACTTTTTCAAGTGTTATTGTAGTAGGCAATTGAATGTGTACTGTATCATTTGCTGGATTTGGGTAGAAACTAATTGCTTTTTCTAAAGCAAAATCTTCGTTGCCTAATGAGATGTTATTATTTTTGGAAATCAAATGTTTGTCAGGATCAAATTCCACACTTGTTATTGGAAAATTAATAGGTTTAATAATTACTTCTCCATTAACGGTATTATTCAATACAATATCTTGTTGTTGCCCACCACTACCATGAATTCTTAAAGGAACAGGCATTTCAAAATAGCTCACCGAAGCGTCGGACTGCGTCTGATTAATAGTAAAACGACCTTGGCCAGCACCCCAATTTTGAGCAGTTATGGTGTAACTTGGATAGCCTTGGTTGTATATCCAATCGTTAAAAAACTCGGTTAAACTACTTCCATAAACAGTTTCTAAATGTGATTTTAAATTAGTAGTAACAGCATAACCATAGGCCAAAGAAGGATCGGAAAGATAATTTTTAATAGCTTGGAAAAAGGCAGTATCTCCCATCTTAAAACGAAGCATTTCTAAAACCATTGCTCCTTTATTATAGGTCAATCTGCTATCAAAAATTCTATTTACGTCGGTAGTTTCAGCATCGGTAAGATAAACTGCTCCTCCTGTAGCAGAAGTAATGTAATTTACCATGTTTGTTTTATCATTAACAAAAGCAGCTGATCCATCAAAATTCTCATATACCAACGAAGCAACATAAGTAGCAAAACTTTCGTTTAGCCAAATGTCTTTCCAGGTGCCACAAGTAATTTTATCACCAAACCATTGGTGTGCCATTTCATGAGCAATTAATTGTCGGTCAAAACCTACCATAAAGGAAACAGTGGTGTGCTCCATTCCGCCACCCCAACCAAATTGAGCATGCCCATATTTTTCATTGTGAAATGGATACAATTCAAATAAGTTGCTGAATAAATTTAAGAGCAATGGAGTTTGCGCTAATTGGGTTAGTAAAGAAGAATTAAAACTTTCTGGATAAATGTAATTAATTATTGGATACTGATTAGGAACAACTCCTGCGGTTTGGTTGAAAACCGTATAATCGGTAACGGCCATACAAATTAGGTAAGCTGGAATGGCGTAGCCATGGTGAAAATGGGTAGTTTTTGTAGTCCCATTGACTATCGGCGCTTCCGGTTCTACTCCATTGGAAACTGCAATATATTGTGATGGAGCGGTGATATATACATCAATAGAATTTACTTTATCGTTTAAATCTTGTTTGCATGGCCACCAATCTCTTGCGCCATAAGGTTCGGACAAGGTATACAAAGTATTGCTGCCATTATTTCTAATTTCGGCTGTAAATGCGCTAAAACCATTGATTGGAGGCGCTCCAGAATAAGTTATTTCTACAGTTGCATCCGTTCCACTTATTTGAGTAGTTGGCAAAGTAATTACCAATTCGTTACTTCCATTTTGTAAAAAAGCCAAATTTTGACCGTTACCAATTACAGAAGAAACGGTTAACTCATTTGCTAAATCAAATACAATCGAATTCATATTTGCCAAAGCGGTATAGGTAGTGGTAATTTTTCCAGAAATTAAATAAACTGCTGGATCTACGTTAAACTCTAATTTATGGTAAATAATATCATAATTTTGGGTGTCCGGATTGGATACAAATGACATTAAATTACTTGCCAACTTCATTTCGGAAGTAGCAATTGTACTTAATTTATCTTGTTGTTGTGCAAAAGAAAAAGTAATCGAAAAAAGGAATAATACGAAGTAAGTTTTTTTCATAATTAGAATACATTTTTGCTAATGTACAAATAAATATTTTTTGTTACTAAGCCGTTTTTGTTAAAATTTATTTAAATAATTGTTTTTCAAATACTTGTGTGTAAAGTAATCTTTTTTATATTATTCTTTAAATAGAAAGCAATTTATTAAATTTGCATTCTCATTAAAAATCAAGTCATGTTACAAATAGCTGTTATTAGGGAAAATCAAGAGAAAGTGATTGCTGCTTTAGCCAAAAAAAATATGGATGCTAAAGCCATTGTGGAAGAAATTGTGCAACTCGATGAAAATCGTAGAACTGCTCAAGTAGAACTTGACAACACTTTATCGGAATCCAACAAGCTATCCAAAGATATTGGGGAAATGATGAAGAATGGAGAAAAAGCAAAAGCAGAAATTTTAAAACAAAAAACGCTCCTTTTGCGAGAGCAAGGAAAAGCAATTTCAGAGAAAATAGAAATTCTTGCTGCCGATTTATTACAAAAAATGTATTTGCTTCCTAATTTACCAGCAGATATTGTTCCTGTAGGAAAAACCCCGGAAGAAAACCTAAATGTGTTTGAAGAAGGAGATGTTCCAAAACTACACGAAGGGGCATTGCCTCATTGGGAATTAGTGAAAAAATACGATATCATAGATTTTGAATTAGGAGTTAAAATCACAGGTGCAGGATTTCCGGTTTATAAAGGGAAAGGAGCAAAATTGCAACGTGCATTAATAACATATTTCTTAGATAAAAATACCGATGCAGGCTACTTAGAATACCAAGTTCCTCATTTAGTGAATGAAGCTTCGGCTTATGGAACTGGGCAATTGCCAGACAAAGAAGGCCAAATGTACCATGATGCAACGGATGATTTATATTTAATTCCAACTGCCGAAGTTCCAGTAACCAATATTTTTCGTGATGTGCTATTCACTGAAAATGATTTGCCAGTAAAATGTACTGGATACACGCCATGTTTCCGAAGAGAAGCTGGATCCTATGGAGCTCATGTTCGTGGATTGAATCGTTTGCACCAATTTGATAAAGTAGAAATCGTGCGTGTGGAACATCCAGACAAGTCGTATGAAGCATTGGATGAAATGGTTGAACATGTAAAAAACATCCTAAGAGAATTGCAATTGCCCTATAGAGTATTGCGTCTTTGTGGAGGCGATATGGGATTTGCTTCGGCGTTAACTTATGATTTTGAAGTATTTTCTACTGCACAAGATCGTTGGTTGGAAATTTCTTCAGTATCTAATTTTGAAACCTATCAAGCCAATCGTTTAAAATTACGCTATAAAGATAAAGACGGAAAAAATCAATTAGCACATACCCTTAACGGAAGTTCATTAGCATTGCCAAGGGTTCTTGCCGGAATTTTAGAAAATTACCAAACGACAGAAGGTATCGTTATTCCAGAGGTGCTACGGAAATATACCGGATTTGATATTATTAACTAAAAGTTAATCTTATAAAATAATGTGCTAAACGAATACAAAATGGATTACTTTAGTAAATTGTTTTTTAAAACCAATAGATGAAAAAAAAGCTTGTTTTATTATTCTTTTTAGCATTATCGCTTTTTGTATCGGCACAAACCGAACAATTAGCGCAAAATTATATGGATAGAGGGGAGTTTGAAAAAGCGCAAATAGCCTATGAAGAATTATTAAAATCGCAACCTAATAATTCCAATTATTTTGAACAAGTAGTGGTATGTTACCAGCAATTACAACAGTTTGAAAAATCCAATAAAGCAATAGAAGATCGTTTGGATAAATACAAACAAGGAAATTTATTAGTAGAATTAGGATATAATTTTCAATTACAAAAAAATACCGATAAGGCCAAAAAATACTACGATCAAGCTCTAGATAAAATACGTAAAAATCCTAATGAAGTTTATACTATTGCAACTACTTTTGAACGAAAAGCATTAGTAGATTATGCGCTACAGGCCTATCAAATTGCTGTTGCATTAGAACCTAAATTCAATTTTAATTTTCAAATGGCTTTGCTTTATGGGCAAAAAGGCGATACCGATAACATGATTGAAATGTTCTTAACGGAATCGTATAAAACACCTCAAAATCTTCTACCAATTCAAAACCAATTCACCCGTTTTCTTACCGAATACAGTAAAGAAAATTTTAATGAGGCTTTGAAAAAAGCAATTTTAATTCGCATCCAAAAAACACAAGATTTATTTTGGAATGAATATTTAAGTTGGTTTTATGTACAAATGAAAGAATACGGAAAAGCCTTTATCCAACAAAAAGCAATTTACAAACGCAACCCCGAATCTTTTTCTAATATTGTAAACCTTGGGCAATTGGCAATTGAAGAAAACGACGACGAAGCAGCTAAAGAAATATTGGGGTTTGTTCTTGAAAACACAAAAGATTTAGACTTAAAGATTAAATCGAATGCCTATTTGATGGAAATGAAAATCAAAAAAGCAACACCACAAGACTACCCGTTGATCCGGCAAGAATTGGATGCCTTGTTGAAACAATTTGGCGAAAGCCCTTTTACGTTGTCCTTATTAAAATTGAAAGCCCATTTTGTTACTTTTAATTTGAAAGATGCCGATTCAGGAAAATCCATATTAAAAAATGTTTTGGATATGCCAATCAATCGGGAGCAAATTGCGGAAATCAAAATGGAATTAGCAGACATTTTGCTATTTGAAGAGAAATTCAACCAAGCATTAATTTTTTATTCGCAAATTGAATCGGATGGAAATAACAGTCCAATAGGACAAGAAGCAAATTTAAAAATCGCAAAAACAAGTTACTACAAAGGCGATTTTAAATGGGCAAATCACCAATTAGAAGTACTAAAATCGGCATCCACCCAATTAATTGCTAATGATGCATTGGATTTGTTTTTGCTAATTTCCGATAACACCGTTGAAGATTCTACCCAAGTGGCATTAAAGAAATTTTCGCGTGCCGATTTCTTATTGTTTCAAGATAAAAAGCAAGATGCTTTGGCTGCCTTTCTAGCAATTTTGAAAGAAAACAAAGGCGATGCCATTGAGCCTGTAACTCTTTTAAGAATTGGAAAAATCTACGAAAGTTTAGGCGATATGGCTTTGGCATTAGCCAATTACAAACAAATCTTAGATAATTTCAAAGAGTGCATTTATATAGATGAAGCCTTATTTTATTCTGCGGAAATTTATAGTAATACTAATGAAATTGAAAAAGCACAACCGCTTTATGAAGAACTAATAACCAAGCACGAAGACAGCATTTATTATGTAACTGCTCAGAAGAAATATAGGAAGCTCCGTGGAGATAAGGAAATTTAGCAGTTAAATTTCTTCCAAAAATCGCACAACCTAAGTGCTACAATTAATATTTCAATCCCCAAAAATTATGATTTTATATAACGTTACTAGTAATATAGATCCAAGCATACAGCACCAATGGTTGCAATGGATGCAAAATAAACACATTCCCGAAATTTTAGCCACTGGCAAATTCACTTCCGCTAGATTAGTAAAAGTCTTGGTAGAGGAAGAAATGGGTGGAGTAACCTATGCGGTTCAATATACTACTGATAGTAAAGAAACCCTGCAGCGTTATTATGATGAGGATGCACCCAGGTTTAGAGCCGAAGGGTTGTCCCTTTTTGGGGATAAAGCATTAGCATTTAGAACCGAATTAGAATTTGTTTCGGAGTTTTTTCAAACGAATTAATAGCTCATGGAAGTACGATTTCAAACCAAAGAAGAAAGCAATAAGCAGCAACAGGAGGACTTTTTAGAATTGTCTAAAGTGGAGCGTGTTTATAGTTTTTGGCGATTGATGGAACGAATGAGTCATTTTCCTGTAAAAAATAAAATAGAAAGAAATAAAAATAATTTCTGTATAGTTATTAAATCAAGATAATATGTTAAAACCATGGGAGCAAAATATTGATGAATTTATTACTTTGGCAAATAAACACGGGGTTAGAATGTTAATGGTTGGAGGTAGTGCAGTAAATTTTCATGGCTACAACCGACATTCTGCAGATGTTGACTTTTGGTTAGAAACCACAGAGGAAAATTTTAAAAAATTAGTCCTCGTTTTTAATGAAATGGGATACGAATTAAATGATTTCCCTGAAAAAGTAAAAAAACAAGAACAGAATATTTCGATAAAATTTTCACCAGTGGATTTGAATTTAGAATTAATTACCAATTTTTCTGTAAATAAATCTTTTGATGAAGCATATAAAGATAGTGAAAAAGTGATAGTTAATGATATACCTTTTTTAAGATGGAATGTACTGTCTTATGAGGATTTAATAACTAGTAAAATTAAAGCAAGTCGACCAAAAGACTTACTAGATATTCAACAACTTCAAGAAATTAAAAACAAATAATTTTCCTTTAGTGCCAAGCGCCTTCGCGAGAATAAATAAAAACTTTGTGACTTAGTGCCTTCGCGGCAAATAATATGGAAAAAGTAAAAGCCAAAAAACACCTCGGACAACATTTCTTAAAAGACGAATCAATCGCTAAAGCAATTGCTGACACCTTAAATCTCGAGGGATACGACACTGTTTTAGAAATCGGACCAGGAATGGGCGTTTTAACCAAATACCTTCTGGAGAAGCCAGTTACGACGTATGCAATTGAAATTGACACCGAATCGGTTACGTATTTGAATGAGAATTTCCCAGAATTACAAGACAAGATTATATCTAAAGATTTCTTACGATTCAATATCAATGAAGTTTTTGAAGGAAAACAATTTGCCATAATAGGCAACTTTCCATATAATATTTCAACTCAAATTGTGTTTAGAGCATTAGAATTTCGATCACAAATCCCAGAATTTTCAGGGATGTTCCAAAAAGAAGTTGCCGAACGAATTTGCTCCAAAAAAGGAAGCAAAGTCTACGGAATTCTTTCGGTTTTAGCACAAGCATTTTACGATGTTGAATATTTATTTACGGTAGATGAAACAGTTTTTATTCCGCCACCTAGAGTAAAATCGGGTGTGATGCGAATGCGAAGAAAAGAAAATTACACTTTG
>CANGCT010000104.1 GCA_947452415.1 Flavobacteriaceae bacterium | reverse complement strand
GTATCATAAGTGAAAATGGTTTGATGATAGTTCCTAATAATTCAATTGGTGCTAAAATAATTTTCATTGGAACTGGTACTCCAGGCATCCAAAAAATATGCATCCAATAATCTTTCTTGGCAGTGAAGGTGGTTATTAAATAGGTAATAATTGCCAATCCTGCAGTTACAGCAATGTTTCCGGTTACGTTAATTCCTAGTGGAGTTAATCCGAAAATATTTAAAAACCATATAAAAAAGAAGATGGTTAATAAAAAGCTCATGTATTTTTTGTAATGTTTTTCACCAATATTCGGAATTGCAATTTCGTCACGAACGTACAAAACAATAGGTTCAAAAAAGCGTCCAACTCCAGAAGAAATTCCTCCGTTTTTAGCATACGATTTTGCCAAACTAACAAATAATAATAACATCAATATTGCCACCACTATAATAGTTAGCACTCCTTTGGTTATAGAAAAATCTAGAGGTTGCGCGTTAGTAACATGCTCTTCACCTTCAACTAATTCAGTGTTTAGTTTTCCGGTAGCATCTGTTTTATATATTTTCTCGTGGTGTAAAAAGTAGTAGTTTCCGTTAGATTCAGCAACGGATTCTCCATTGTGGAATTTAGAAGAAGAAAATAATTGAATTCCATTATCCCAAAGAATAATTGGCAAAGAAAAACCATAGTGTGCTTTTTCAGCTTCGTCTGCAAATAAAGAAAAACTGTGCCCGTCTAGAACGTGATGTCCAATTACCTCGTCAATTTTTTCTTGCTTTTCGGTAGCTTCGTCTTTTACTTCTTGCTTTTCAATAACAATAACTTCTTTTTTTACTGCTAGAGTATCTTGTGGAGTTGCATTGCCATTTAATGGTAAAAATGCTATTAGAATTGCTATAAAAAACGGAATCGATTTTTTGGTAAACACCATAACTGAATATTATCTTAAATTCTACTTTGAAATTTGGTGCAAAGGTACATTTTTTATTAATATGCAAAAGTTTAATCGAGAATTTTTTGACGTAATTGTTGATTTACTTCAATTTCGTTGCTTATTATTTAATATTCCAATAGTTGCCATGGTTTCTATTGTTAAAAATACAGCAAACACTATAAAAAAATCCATCCGCTCAATATCTTTAAACTTACTAGTTGAGGAAACAATAGGATTTGCAAATAAAAAAGCAATTCCTATTTTAATAAGTGTTAATAAAAGAAACCCGTTACCAACATTATCTAGATCTCTTTTTTTAACTTGAATTAATATAAAAACGATGCAAACAGAGCAAAATAAAAAAAACAGATAGACTTGAAAAAGCGAATACTGAAAAGCACTTTCAATAGTTTGATAATCCAAAAAAAAGAAAGCTAATTTATGAATTAGAAAAGCGCTCAAAGAAGCAATCAAGATTTCTAAAATGGGTTGATATTGTTTTATTTTAGAAGTATTAATCATCCGCTTTATTGATTTCTTTTAATTGTCGGTTAATGTTGTAAAAAGCAAGTGCCACTCCTATAAGTGTTAGTACTTTTACAAATAAAGTGTTGGGATTGGGGTATTTTTCGTCTAGCCAATTTCCGAGATACGAAAAAAGAAAAATCACCACTCCCATTTGAATAGGAATATTGATTAATGCGAGCCATTTGTTAGGCTTTTTTTTCGGCAACTGGGATTTCATTAGATGGATGGTTTTTAGTATGTTGTCTCATAATACAACTAGCGCTGAACTCTGCTCCAGGTTCTACCGAAAGTTTTCCGCATACTACTTCGCCATGAACATTGGCTTTTATTTTTAAATTTAGCAGTTCGGTTACCTGTATTTTTCCATTAAATTTTCCTTCAATATCACAGTTTTTACAAACAATATCGCCCGTTACACTTCCTGCTGGGCCAATTACTAGTTTTCCTTTCGATACGAAATTACCAACTAAATGCCCATCCAATCTAAAATCAGCAGGAGAAGAAATATCTCCTTTGATTGTAGTTCCTTCTACAATACGGTTGGTTTTTCCCAACAAATCGGTATAGGATTTTGGTTTTTTATCAAACATAAATTATGGTTTTTTAGGTCCCCGAGGATTTTCTGATTTTGAGGTTGGGCTGTCCATAGGATTGTCCATAGGATTGACATCCATTTGTGGGGCATCCGATTTTTGTTTCCCATTAAAACTTGTAGGTTGCATAGGATTTGACCCGCCTTTTCCAGGGGTATTAGGAGTCCCTTTTTTGTTATTTTCCGATTTAGCTTCTGGAACCGCAATATCTCGCTGAATAGGAACGATTGGTTTGTTCAACCAGTCTCCTGCAGCATAATCGTCAATATTTTTTTTCACTTGAACCACTTTATAATTTTCGCTAGAGATAACGATACCTGGTTCCGAAATTTTGTAGTCTTTATATTCTTTCAATACCTGAACAATTGCTTTGGCATTTTCGGCAGTTTTGATGCCGTGAATTACAAAGAAGTTTTTATCTATAGTATAAAGATCTGTTGAAACGGTTAGCTTTTCTATAGTTCTTTCTTTAGCAAACTTGGTGATTTTTGCTAAAATATCTTTGGAGTTTTTAGAATTTAAATCGTCTGCTTTGTATAAAATGTTCCAAGACAATGGAAATTCCGAATTAAAAGAAAGGGATTCTAAATACGGTATTTTAGTAGCTATGTAGATTTCTGTAGACTTTCCTTCCTCACTGTTAGGATAGGTCAATGCTACATAGTTTAATGCTTTTTTAAATTCGGCTACCCCTTTTAGTTTTCCAATGAGATTCGCTTTTAGCAATTCAAATTTTGGCAACATGTCTTCTCCCGTAAACTGCTCAATTGCCGCTTCTAATTTAGGAAGTATTTCTCGATATTGCTCTTTTTCGTAATCTTTATACAGGGCATCATAAGCAATTTCTGGTGAAGAAGCAGCTAAATTTCCGCCTCCCGAATTACTTATAATTTGTGCATAACGAGAATCTGGATACTGTGCTAAAATTTTGGATTTCATAGCAAGCGCTTTTTCCTTATCTATAATTTCATAAATTTTAAATAAATTATACATCGTTGGTAAAACAAGACGCTCTTCGGGCTTGTTTTCTAATAATTTTTCCAACTTATCGGCAGCTCTTTGGTATTCTTTAAATTTCTCTTTATAAATAACGCCCAATTGGTAGTAAGCAAAATTTCGTTCTTTGGCAATACTGTCCAAAATCTTAGTAGAAGACGGAATTTGCTTCAAATAGAAATTAGTGGAATATTTTTCGTTAACTTCTTTTGGCTGGTCTCCATTTGTAGCAATTACGTCTTTGGTTTCCTCTGGGGTTTTATCGTCTTTGACTGCTTCTTTTGCCAATCTCCAATTAAGAATATGGGAACGATCTCCCCATTTTTTCTTAAATTCCACAACCCCAAAAGCAACTGTAGAAGGATTATAGAAATAAAAAGTACTCCCCGAATCTGGGTTTAATGAAATAGGTGTTATTGGCTTGGTTACTGGAGCTGTGTCTGCTCCTGCGGAATCTTTACCAGTAGCATCTTTACTATCAGCAGTTGGATTGTCTTTAGCGACTTTTTTTGCTAGTTCTATTTTTTTAGCTTCTTCCTTTATTAAAGTTGCAATATAATCTTTAAAGTACTTTTCTTTTCCTTCTTTAGATAATGAAGCTACTTTTAAGATACTATCGTTACGTTGTGCAATACCTTCAAATTTAATTACATCTTCCAGATTTTCTCTCTTTTTAGTAATTAATTTAAATTCTCTAGATTTTGAATTTAATACGGTTAGCGTGCTATCAAAATATTTTCCTCCTAAGACATATTTTGCTTTATTGAAATAAATATCGGCAAGATTTCTAAAATTGGAAGCAATTAAATAACTATCATCCGATTTTTTCCTTAATGACTTATTATAGTAAACAATAGCATTTTTTGTATTGTTTTTTTTATCATAAAACAATGCCATCTGGTGGTTCAACACATCCAAAAAGGGACGGTTTTCTCTATCTTTTAATAGTTTGTCGAATTTTTCTAAAAAGGCCAAAGTATCTCCTTTTTTAAAATCAAATTGCGATGCTTGACGAGCATGCGCCTGAATAACATACTGTCGAGCCGATTTACGTTTCATATCAATAACTTCTTGATATTTGGCATAAGCACTGTCTTTGTAACCCAACTGCTCGTATATTTGGGCTTCTATAAATCGGTAACGGGATTTTTCTTCGTTGGATTTTGTGAATTGGGTAGCAATTTTCAACTTGGCTAAGGCATTTTTTTTCTCCTCTAAATTAATATATGCTTGTGCTATAGTTGCATTAGCATCGGAAAAAATTTGGTCTTTAAATTTTATTTCTGTCAATAATTTTTTAAGATTTACAACTGCCGTGGCATCGTTATCCATTCGCATGTTGGTTTTTTCTCTCCAAATTTTCACTTCATGAATTTTATCACTTGTAGGATATTTATACAAAACATAATTGAATGCCTCTAAAGCCGGCACAAATCGTTGGTCGTAATACCTTGTTTTTCCTAACAATAAATGCGCCTCGTCCATCTGAGGGTTTTTTTCTGACCCTTCAATATTCATGGAATGCTTTTGAATGGCCTTCGTTGCTTTGGTTTCGGCTTTTTCAAAATTTGGGTTTTTGGCTTGACCGGGCATCATTTGTTCTTCAGAGATTTGCATTCGCTCTACCGGAAGGATTTCCCAAAAATTATCTTTATACTGGGTTTTTAAATCGATAATTCCTTTTTCTAAAGCAAGATTTCCATTGTAAAGAACATTGTCTTTAGTGGTTAAAGCATTATAATTTCGGGAAACAAAAGTGTTTTTTTTGGTAGAACATGCTACAAAAAAAACTGCTATTGTGGTCAGGATGGTGTATGTAAAAGTACTCGTTTTCAATTGCAAAGCGTTTTAATCATTAACTTAAAAAAGTCGATTTTAGTATAACTAACTGGTAAAATTACGTTTCTTTTTGATACCTTAAAATAAATAAGCCTTTTTTTAAACAAGAAATCTACAGAACACCAAAATATTCTATAGATTTTATATTATTTCAAAAGAAAATTATACCGCAAAAAATGCTTCTAATTCTTTTAAAGTTTCTTCCGAAGTTACTATATCTTTTACCACTTCCCCTTTATTTAAAGCAACAATTCGTTCGCAAACCTCGACCGTGTGCACTAAATCATGGCTGGAAACCAAGACCGTAACGTCTGGGTTTTCTGACAATTCTTTAATAATTTTTTTTAATCGGTTTACCGTTGTTGGATCTAAGTTTGCAAAAGGTTCGTCAAGAATTATCACTTCTGGATTTCCAATTAAAGCGGCTATTATTCCTGCTTTTTTCATGTTTCCTTTAGATAAATCTCTCAAATATTTTTTGCTATTTAGAATTTCATCATTAAAAAATTCTTTGTGTTTATTAAGTAAAGCATCTACATCGGCGTTATTTTGATTTCGTAAGTCGCCAATAAAATAAAAATATTCTTCGGCAGTTAAATAGCCAATTAAAAAACTTTCATCAATAAATGCCGAGGTGAAAGGCTTCCAAGCTTCGCTTGTATTTACTTGAATGTCGTGGTTTTTTATAAAGCCTGAAGTAGGCTGGATTAAATCTAACAACAAACTGAAAAAGGTAGTTTTTCCGGCACCGTTATTTCCTACAAGGCCAAAACTTTGCCCTTTTGGAATTTCCAAATTAGAAATATGTAATACTTTAACTCCGTTGTTATATGTTTTGGTAAGATTGTTTACTTGTATCATCTTTTTTAGATTAGAAGTTTATGAGTTTATAAGTTTAGTGGACTAAATACTGAGCACTGAGCACTAATTTTTCTGTTTGTATGCAGCGATGGTTGCGTATTTTTCTGTTTTATAGATTTTTTCAATCCAATTAAAGACTTTTCCTCTAAAAGCAAAGCCTAAAACTCCGGCTATGGCAACAAATAAAAGTCCTATGTTATCATTAAAAAAAGTAGTTCCTATGGCATATAAAATCATTGGAACCAATAATTTAGGTATTGCAATAAGCATTGTTTTTATATCGAAAGATTGTCTATCGCCAAATCCTTTTCTAGCGGTAATGTCAATTGGGGTTTTATTAAAAGCACCACCCAACAACACCAAATGCGAATTAACTCCGATATTATAAATAGCGCCCACTACAATTAGTAAATACGTATGCCAACCAAAGTACAAATAAAAGGAAGCCAAAACTGTTGAAATTAAAGTAACAATAACCATAAGCCACCACTTAGAACTCAAATATTCTTTGTATTGAATATTCTGGCTCATCATCAATTGGTAGTAGGAACTATCCCAACTAGGGACAAATTGTCCGAAGTTCAATAAGAAACCTCCCGAAACAAAAATTCCGGCAAATATTTGCATCCCAACATTATGGTTAAATCCTTCTACTTTATTAAAAAACAATAATCCGTAAAAAAGAAATACCGCACTGGCTAAAATAGTTCCTCTTGGGCGCTTGTTTCTTTTTATCATTTTGATATCATTTTTTAAGAACGTTCCCAAGGTGCCAAATTGATTCAACCAATTGAAATTTTCAGTTTTGGCAACGGCACTTTTGGTAGCCAAACCTTCATCTAAATTTAAATTATTTTTGAAAAATTTAAAGGCCAAATAATACCACGCTGCAGCAATTACTATTGGTAATATCGCTAAATATCTGGTTTTGTAAAGCCCTTCAAAAAATGGTGTCGTGTAAATAGTAACATCAAATACTTTGTAATAATGTGCAATTCCACAACTTACAACCATGGCCAAAATAGGATAAAAGATGCCGGCTTTATTGTTGAGTAAAATATTAATGAAATTGTTGGCATAGATAATTCCGAAGATTCCCAAATGCCAAAGAATCACGCTCAGAAGCGAATAATGATTCAACAACAACATGATTGAAAATGGAATGAAGAAAAACGCATGCAACAAATTGAAGAACGAAATTGAGGTTTTTGCCAAAGCAAAATGCACTATGATATTCCGTTTTATAGGCAAAGCCAATAAGGGTCGGATGTTCATTACAGGCATTTTTTGCATGAAAAAACGAATTACCAAATCGAAAACAAAATAATAAATCAGGTATTTATTTACCGTGGTAAACGGATTCAATCCCATATCTTCAAGTATCGGAAAAATCGCGAAACCCAAGCCAAGAAACATGGCTATAAAGTATAAAGCCAGGAGAACCATGAAAACCTTAAGTACTACATTAGTTCCAAAAGATGCCGAACGAAAAAAGGATTTCCACTCTAAAATGATAAAATGTTTGAACATATAATTGCGGAATTTAGATTAACTAATTAGTTTATAAATATAGGAATTTGTTACAAATAAATTAAAAGTTTCAATAATTAGAAAATCCTCTCTATTTCTTACCTTTGTAAAAAATAAAACCCAATGGCATCTTTTTATAAATTACAAATCAAAGAAATAAAACGGGAAACCCCTAGGGCAGTTTCTGTGGTTTTTAATGTTCCTTCCGAATTACAATCTGCTTACCAATTTCTTGCAGGTCAATATATTAATCTAAAATTAACGCTTGACGGAACTGAAATTCGTCGTGCCTATTCCATTTGTTCGTCTCCTAATAGTGGCGAATTACGAATTGCAATTAAAGCAGTTAAAAATGGTCTTTTTTCAAAATTTGCTAACGAAAATCTTAGCGTTGGCGACCTATTAGAAGTTGGGCAACCCGAAGGAAACTTTACTTTTCAACCCAATGCCGAAAGACAAAAAAACTACGCTGCACTAGTTGCCGGAAGTGGTATTACACCTGTAATGGCAATACTGCAATCGGTTTTAGAAAACGAGCCTAAGAGTTCATTTGTTTTACTTTATGGCAATAAAACTCCCGAAGAAACTATTTTTCACGAGCAGTTACACGAATTGCAATTAAAATATGTTGGGCGGTTTTTTGTGCATTATCTGTTCAGTCAAGCCAAAGTAGAAAACGAACTTTTTGGAAGAATTGACAAGTCGAATCTAAATTTTATTTTGAACAACAAACACAAAGAAAAAGAATTTGACAAGTTCTATTTGTGTGGTCCTGAAGAAATGATCAACTTGGCAACTACCGTTTTAAAAGAACACAACGTTGCCGATAAAAATATAAAATTTGAATTATTTACTGCTTCTGGAACCGAAAATGCCGAAGCAAGTTCCCACGAAGGGCATACAAAAATTACAATTTTAGTAGACTCCGAGGAAACTACTTTTGAAATGAGTCAGAAACAAACCATTTTGGAGGCTGCTTTAAAACAAGGTATTGATGCTCCTTATTCCTGCCAAGGCGGAATTTGTAGCAGTTGCTTGGCACGAATTTCTAAAGGAAGCGCCGAAATGAAAAAAAACTCCATCCTTACGGATAAAGAAGTAGCCGAAGGTTTAATTTTAACTTGTCAAGCGCATCCAACTTCTAGCGAGATTTTGGTGGATTTTGATGATGTTTAATTAAGTTTAAAGTTGCGAGTTTCAGGTTTAAAGTTGCAGGTTTAAAGTTTTGGGTCGCGAGTTTTAGGTTGAAATTGTTATTGATATTGTTATTGATATTGTTATTGATATTGTTATTGATATTGTTATTGATATTGTTATTGATTTTTGATATTGATATTGTTATTGATATTGTTATTGATATTGTTATTGATATTGTTATTGATATTGTTATTGATATTGTTATTGATATTGTTATTGATTTTTGATATTGATATTGTTATTGATATTGTTATTGATATTGTTATTGATATTGTTATT
>CANGCT010000103.1 GCA_947452415.1 Flavobacteriaceae bacterium | reverse complement strand
TGTGGGACCAGATTTTTATTATGGCCGATTTTATGTTGGATGTAGATTCGCCCTATCCTATCCCAACTCGGGAGGTAATTAACTTGAAGCCAGAACGATTGGCGTATCCGCAGAAAAATCCGAAGTACCGTTTTTATGGAAACAATATCAAATACATGATAGAAGTTGCCAATAAATGGGAGGAAGGCGAAATGAAAAGTGCGTTGGTGAAAGTTATTGCCAACCATATGAAAAAATCGTATTTGAGTTGGAATAAAGACACAGTTACAGATACCGTTATTTTTGAACATTTGTATGAACTATCCGAAGGGACTATCAATCTTTTGGGCAGTGAAGAAGAATTATCTACAACTAATGATTTAATTCGTACCAACAAAAAAGTGTCTAACAAAACGTTGGCACCGGCTCAGAAAAACATGAAAATACAAGGTTTTAAAAAACCAGCTTTAGGCAAAAAGCCTTTTGTGAAAAATAATAATAATAATCCAAAATAAAAAAAGGTGCTAAGGCACTAAGGATCTGAGGAATCTTAGAACCTTTACACTTTGAACCTACTAAACTTACAACCAAATAAATGGGAACTTTTAAAATTGAAGGAGGCATTAGACTAAAAGGGGATGTTACACCACAAGGCGCTAAAAACGAAGCATTACAAATATTGTGTGCGGTGCTTTTAACACCAAAAAAAGTAACAATTAATAATATTCCGGATATTATTGATGTCAATAAATTGATAACGCTTTTAGGAAACTTGGGGGTTAAATTGCAAAAAAACGGACCAGGGTCAATTACTTTTCAAGCCGATGAGGTGAATGTTGGGTATCTTGAAACGGAAGCTTTTAAAAAAGAAGGCGGTTCTCTTAGAGGTTCTATCATGATTGTTGGGCCATTATTGACTCGATTTGGAAAAGGATATATTCCGAAACCAGGTGGCGACAAAATTGGAAGACGAAGATTGGATACCCACTTTGAGGGATTTATAAATCTTGGTGCTAAATTTAGATACGAAAAAGAAGACCATTTTTATGGTGTAGAAAGTAAAGGTAGATTACAAGGAGCCTATATGTTATTGGACGAAGCCTCGGTAACGGGTACTGCCAATATTGTTATGGCTGCTGTTTTAGCCGAAGGAACAACCACTATTTACAATGCGGCTTGTGAGCCTTATTTGCAACAGTTGTGTAAAATGTTGAACTCTATGGGTGCCAACATTAAAGGTGTTGGATCGAATATGTTAATCATTGAAGGTGTTGAAATTTTGGGTGGTTGCGATCATAGAATTCTTCCAGATATGATTGAAATTGGTTCTTGGATTGGTCTTGCTGCCATGACTAGAAGTGAAATCACAATTAAAAATGTAAGTTGGGATAACCTTGGGGTTATTCCGAGTGTGTTTAGAAAATTAGGAATTACTCTTGAAAAAAGAGGGGATGATATTTATATTCCTACGCATGAAGATGGGTATGAAGTAAAAACCGATATTGATGGATCTATTTTAACTATTGCCGATGCGCCATGGCCAGGATTCACGCCCGATTTATTAAGTATTATTTTAGTGGTTGCAACGCAAGCCAATGGTGATGTGTTGATTCACCAAAAAATGTTTGAAAGCCGTTTGTTCTTCGTAGACAAATTGATTGATATGGGTGCTAAGATTATGTTATGCGATCCGCACCGTGCGGTGGTTATGGGACATAATTTTAAATCGCAATTAAAAGCAACGATAATGAGTTCGCCAGATATTAGAGCGGGAATCTCGTTATTAATTGCAGCACTTTCTGCTAAAGGGACTTCTACCATTCAAAACATTGAACAAATTGATAGAGGGTACGAACGAATAGACGAACGCTTGCGTGCACTTGGTGCGAATATCGTGAGGGTTTAATTTAGAATATAGAGAATAGAAAATAGAGAATAGAAAATAGAGAATAGAAAATAGAGAATAGAAAATAGAGAATAGAAAATAGAGGTGCAAGTTTGTGCCTCTTTTCATTTTTAAGAATTATGGAAACCTATATAATTGTACTTCTTTGTTTAGCGGCATTTTTTGCAGGATTTGTAGATGCTATTGTAGGTGGTGGTGGTTTGATTCAAACTCCGGTTGCTTTGGTGTTGTTGCCTAATTTGGCGGTTTCTTCGGTAATAGGATCGTTGAAAATTCCTGCTTTTAGCGGCACTTCTTTTGCAGCCAATCAGTATTTGAAGAAAGTACAAATGAATTGGAAGTTACTTTCCATTATGGCCATTATTGCTTTTAGTGCAGCTTTTTTAGGATCTAATTTATTGACTTTAGTTAGCAATGATTTTATGAAACCATTGCTTCTTGTAGTATTGACTTTGATTGCCATTTATACGTTTGCCAAAAAGAATTTTGGAACCCACCAAGAGAAGAATTTATCTCCAAAAAAACAATTGTTTCTTGCCGTTGTAATGAGTATTTGCATAGGATTTTACGACGGATTTATTGGCCCAGGAACGGGGAGTTTTTTAGTTCTAGGATTTGTTGCAATCTTGGGGTTTGATTTTTTACATGCTTCCGCAAATGCTAAAATGGTGAATCTAGCGACGAATTTTGGTTCGATTTGTTTGTTTATTTTAAAGGGGAAAATTATATGGGCAATTGCAATTCCGATGGCGGTGTGTAATGCTTTTGGGGGATGGATGGGAGCCAAGTTGGCTATTAAAAAAGGAAATGGGTTTATTCGGATTTTCTTTTTAATAGTGGTGGTTGGTACTTTGATTCGTTTTGGATATGATGTGTTTTTTAAGTGATATTTTTTTGCCACGAATGCCACTAATTTTCACTAATTGTTTTTTGCCACAGATTACACGGATTTCACAGATTTTTTAAATCCTATTAATCTTTGTAATCTGTGGCAAAAAAACTGTTTTATTCTAATACATTCAAGAATTTCAATCCAAAAATAACTGCATTACCTTGGTAGCCATTTTGGTAGGAGCGAACATAATCTACTCTAAAAAGTCGTGCTTTTCCAACTCCTAAATTGTCCAATCCAACTGAAAACTCTTGGTACGGATTTCTTCCTGGAATTGCCAAATTGTGGAATCCTAAAACCAATTGCGATTGTAATTTATTCAATAACGGAATTTTATTCATTAAAAATCCTTTGTCGTTATGCTCAATATGCGTTTCAAAATAACTGTTGTTGGTGCTTGCCGAATAATAAGGAAGGTTGTTGAACTGATTGGTATAACTTTCGCCACCTCCAATATGGGTTTGGTTGCCGTTAAAGTGTTTGTAATCTACAAAAGATATATTATCGGCAGTAAAGAATTTTCCTCCTCTAAGGTTGATTTTCATTTCGCCTTTGTTTCCAATGGTGATATCTTGTTGAATTCTTGCAGATAGCAAGGTGTATTCGTATTTTTTGTTGGTTGCAGCAAAAGTTTTTTCTATACCTGCCGAAATAGTTGGGTAGGCATCATTACCAATGTTGTATTTACCATCAGGTCTTGTCCAGTAGTGTTGCCCGAATTTGATTACTGCAATTACATTGGCTTTTATTAAATTGTGTTTTTCAAATGCAGGAGTTACAACGTCGTTTGGTTGCATTGGGTTGTTGGACGAATAGATATCATCGGTTTTGGTGGTGCTTTGGTCGGTGGTATTCCATAATGGTTTTCTTTCCGAATATTCTAAATTGAAATTCATGTTTAAACCATTTACAATCTCCCTTCCAAAATTGGCGGCAACAAAATTCTTCTCATACAACTTCATGAAATTGTTTTTAAAAAGTAAACTGCTGAAGGTATTTACCATACTTGAAATAGGATTATTTCCGTTGAATTGGTTCACACTACTTCCTCCATTTACATATAGCATTGCATTATTTATATTGTTGAATTTACGAACATAACTTCCGGTGGCACGCAATTTATTTTCTGAAAATCCGTAATCAAAATTAGAACCAATTCGGGTGAAAGTTCTTTTTTCTTGATCTCGTTTGGTGTAGGATACGCCTGCTTGTGTTTTCCAACCTTGCACGGTATTGAAAGAAGTTTTCATTAAAGGACCATCATAATTTATAGACCATTTTTTAAAGGAATTAGAGTAGTTATATCCCATAAGAACATCTGCAATTCTAAATTTATTTCGTTTGTTATCAATAGAATCTAAATAGGTTTTGGATTTTTTCTTAGTTTGTAAAGCATCTTTTTTTAAGTAATCGGTGCTTTCTTCTATAGTTAAAGGAACAGGGCGAATGGTATTCCAAAAGGAATCTTCTTTTTTATTAGCATTTGCTTCAAATTTTAGAACTTCGTTGGTGAATGTTTTCTTTTCTAATTTTTCTGGAAAATCAAAATTAGAATATACATAGGTAAATCTCCCATTGATGTTAATGCCTAACATTCCAGCTTGAAAATCTATAGTTTGGGTATTTTTAGCCCAAATTTTAGTAGTATTATTATAACTAAAGTTTTGTTTTAAAGTTAAAGTATTCATTGCAGGATTTTGCATTTGACTCCCTTTTATAGATAAGTCTACAGCATAGATAGCCCAAGAATCGTCTACAATATAAATGTAGCCAGTCATAGCTGGTTCGGTTTCACGTTTGGCTGTTACCTTGATTTTATCTATGATTTTATTGTTTTCATCTACAAACGAACCATCAAATTTGTATTTGTAATAATTAAAAGCATTGTCTGCAATAGGGGAAATTACTTTGACATCAAAATCTAAATAATTTTCATAAAAGTCAAAATTAGCATTAGCTGCATTATTAAAACTGAAGCCATTGTCGTTGCCACTAACTTTGGATGCTATTATAGTTTCCTTCATTTTATCGGGCTTTTGGAAAGTGATTTTAGAAACCGTCTCCGATAAATATAAAATACCACTTCTAGTGGAATCAATCATTTCATCAAAGAAATCTAGTTTTTGTCCCATTATTGATTTAGGCAGATTTTTAACCCGAAAAATTCCTCTAGAATAAAAGTCTGCATTGTATCTAGCAG
This sequence comes from Flavobacteriaceae bacterium, assembly GCA_947452415.1. Classification (GTDB taxonomy): domain Bacteria; phylum Bacteroidota; class Bacteroidia; order Flavobacteriales; family Flavobacteriaceae; genus Flavobacterium. The sequence goes on along the minus strand of CANGCT010000103.1, from coordinate 4,142 downwards.
TTTTTGCCGAATTTTCTTTTCTGCTTGCAATTGCATTTTTTATAATTTCAATTGCTGGATTTACTTTAGAACTAATTGCAACCTCATTCAATTGGATTTCTTCTTCTTGCAAAGTAGCGTCTACAGTAATCGCAACTTTATCAAAATTTACTATTTTCTTTTCGGTTTTATATCCTAAATATTTATAAAGTATTATATAAGTTCCGGGTGCTTTTATGTTTAGTTCATACTTACCCTGGTCGTTAGTGGTAGTACTAATATAAGTATCCTTTACAAATACATTGGCAAAAGCGATGGGATTTCCTTTGGAGTCTATAACTACACCTTTTACTTGACTGAAAGAAATTAACGAGAAAATTAGAAACAAAAGGGTGCCGATTTTTTTCATAAAAAAAATGTTTTACTAAAATTATAAATAAATGATATGCTAACTATTGTAATAAAAAGGATTGTAAAGCGAGTTCGTAACTTTTCAATCCGAAGCCAAGAATTACTCCTTTAGCGTTTGGTGAAATAAACGATTGGTGGCGAAATTCTTCTCGTGCAAACGTATTAGAGATATGCACTTCAATAACTGGGGTAGAAATTGCTTTAACGGTATCTCCAATTCCTACGGAAGTATGGGTGTAGGCAGCAGCATTTAGAATGATTCCGTTGTAAGAAAAATCGGATTCTTGTAATTTATTTATCAATTCACCTTCAATATTACTTTGGTAATATTCTAACTCTATTGTTGGAAATTTCTCTTTTAAAAAATTAAAATAATCTTCAAAAGTTTCGTTGCCATACACCGCAGGCTCACGTTTTCCTAGTAAATTCAAGTTGGGGCCATTGATGATAATGATTTTCATAGAAAAAAGGTTTTTGTAAAAATATATAATCTTTGTTATAAACGGACTTTTTTTTGAAATATTTAAGAGAGTTTTTTTTGGAAAATAAATTTAAAATTCTTATTTTCAATATAAGTTTAATTTTTCATTAAAATGAAAAAAAATATTTTAACTGTTCTTGCACTTAGTGCTTTCGGATTTGCTAATGCTCAACAAGGAGCTTTTAAAGCAGGAATCCATTTAGGTTTACCTATTGGTGATGCTGGAGATGTTTATTCTTTCAATAGAGGTGTTGATGCAGCTTATTTATGGGAAGTTGCTGACAAGTTTCAAGCAGGTGTAACTACTGGTTATTCTTATTATGCAGGAAAAGCAGTTACAACCACTATTCCTGGATATACAATTGGTTCTTTTGTAATACCTGCAACAAGTACTAGTTCTAAATTTAATGGTGCATACATTCCGGTTGCTGCAACAGGTCAATATTCTTTTTCTGATAACTTGTTCGGAGGTTTAGATTTTGGATATGCACTTTATGCAGGTGACGGTGACGGAAAAGGTGGTGTTTACTACCAACCAAAAGTAGGTTACCAAACTGAAAAATATGGAAATTTATGCAGGTTACAAAGGAATTTCAGCTGATGGAGGTTCTATTTCATCTGTAGGATTAGGATTTAATTACAAGTTCTAAACCAAATTAATCTTCATTAAATACAACCTCACTCCGGTGGGGTTTTTTATTGCTATTTTAAAAAAGGAAATAACATTTTTTATAGAAGTGTTTTTGTTTTTCTTCTGTTTTATCGATCTCTATATATTTAGAATTCAGTTATTGGATTTATTAAAACAATTTTTTAATTTCTTTATTTAATATCTAATTATAAGCTTCTATTTTTTCTTACATAAATAAACCTTCAATAAGATGGTTTATTTACTTTTAAAGTATGTTAAAATTTGCATTTTAGCATTTACACTATGTTTATTTTATAAATAGTATTATTAAACTTTGTTATTATTAAAAAATAACATATTATTTTACTATTAATTAATATTGTGCTTTTTTTAATTTTTTTCTGTATTCATCATTTTTTAACTTATCAACAAATTTTATTTTAAAATTTTGATTATTAATATTTTAAAATAAAATAAGTAATAAAATTCTTGTTAATAAGTACTTTCTCGGGGTTTAATATTGTTTGTAGGAATATCTAGATTTGTCATTATTAATTTTAAATAAAACAAAAACATGAAAAAAATTATTTTAACAGTTGCGGCAGTATTAGTATTATCGTTTGCTAATGCTCAAGACAAGAAAGCGTCTGGCTTTGGTTATGCTAAAGGAGACATCGTTTTAGGGGGTAACATTATGACTAGTTCTTCAACTACCGATAATGGAACAACAAGTGTAAAAAGTTCTTCATCAATGATTGGTCCTGATGTTGCTTATTTTATTAGCGATAATTTAGCTTTAGAATTAGGTCTTGCAATTGGTAGTACTAAAGTAGGTTCAGCTAAAACAGCAACTTCTAATGTTGCAGTTGGAGCTAGATATTATTTCTTAAACTTAGGTGAAAGATTTAAAACTTACACTAATTTTGGTTTGAACTTTGGGTCTAATGACAACGGAGGGAATGGTGCAACTAAAACTTCTACATTAGGAGTTGGTGCTGGAATTGGAATGAATTATTTCCTTACTTCTAAAGTTGCAATCAATTTTGGTTTAGGAAATATTATTTCTTACAATTCATCTACAACAGGAAGTGCTAAAACTTCAGGTATGGAAATTAATTTGAATGAATTTAACAATTTCTTCTCTAAACCAACTTTTGGAGTATCTTACAAATTCTAATCTAACCAGATTATTATTAAATAACCACTCGAGAAATCGGGTGGTTTTTTTTATTGCCTCTTTTCTCGTTACTTTGTAAGTATGAATTGGAACACCTTTATAAAAAGTTATCAATCGTATCTCAAAATTGAAAGAGGGTTATCTAAAAATACTATAGATAATTATTCTTTAGATATTGAACGGCTTTGTATGTATTTAGAGGCAAATTCTATAACCGTTTCACCTATTAAAATTTCCGAAGAGACAATACAACAATTTATTTATTCGGTTTCTAAAGAGGTAAATGCTCGTTCGCAAGCGAGAATAATTTCGGGATTGAAAAGCTTTTTCTCCTATTTAATTTTTGAAGATTACCGAACCAATAATCCAATGGAACTCATAGAGTCCCCGCGGTTGGGTAGGAAATTACCAGATACGCTTTCGATTCAGGATATTGATAATTTAATTGCAGCTATTGATTTATCTAAACCCGAAGGAGAACGTAATAGAGCCATCTTAGAAACTTTATATGGTTGTGGTTTACGGGTTTCTGAATTGGTTACCTTAAAAATTTCCGATTTGTTTTTTGAAGAAGGTTTTATAAAAATTACCGGAAAAGGGAATAAACAACGATTTGTGCCAATAAGCAACGTTACGCAGAAATTCATTCTGATGTATAAGAATTTAATTCGGAGTCATCTTGTCGTTCAAAAAGGACATGAGGACACACTTTTTTTAAATCGTCGTGGGAAACAACTTACAAGAGCAATGATTTTTACCATAATAAAAGACTTGGCAGTAGCTATTGATCTAAATAAAGTTATTAGTCCGCATACACTTAGACATTCTTTTGCAACCCATTTGCTTGAAAACGGCGCCGATTTACGATCTATACAATTACTTTTAGGACATGAATCGATTACTACTACAGAAATTTACGTGCATTTAGATAGAAAACATTTGACACAAATAGTAAATAACTTTCATCCTAGAAAATAAAAAAAGCTTGTCGGTTAGGACAAGCTTTCAGTTTTATAGTAATAGCTTTTGCTAATTATTTTGCAATATTTACAGCTCTAGTTTCTCTAATTACTGTAATTTTTACTTGACCTGGATAGGTCATTTCCGTTTGTATTTTTTGAGATATTTCAAATGATAAACTAGAAGCCATATCGTCACTTACTTTTTCACTTTCTACTATAACACGAAGTTCACGACCAGCTTGAATAGCGTAGGCGTTTTTAACACCATTGAATCCGAAAGCAATTTCTTCTAAATCTTTCAAACGTTGAATATACGAATCCAATACCTGACGACGCGCGCCTGGTCTTGCTCCAGATATAGCATCACAAACTTGAATGATTGGAGAAATTAAATATTTCATTTCAATCTCATCGTGGTGGGCTCCAATTGCATTACAAACTTCTTCTTTTTCACCATATTTCTCCGCCCATTGCATACCTAATAATGCGTGAGGTAAATCG
>CANGCT010000102.1 GCA_947452415.1 Flavobacteriaceae bacterium | reverse complement strand
GTTATCCCTAATGCTGAAGGAAAAAGAACAACACCATCTATCATCGCTTTTGTAGAAGGTGGAGAAATTAAAGTAGGTGATCCTGCTAAGAGACAAGCGGTAACTAATCCAACTAAGACTATTGCTTCTATAAAACGTTTTATGGGACATACTTTTTCTGAAGTTTCAGCTGAGGCAAAAAGAGTTCCTTATTCTGTAGTAAAAGGAGACAACAATACTCCACGTGTAGATATTGATGGTCGTTTGTATACTGCACAAGAATTGTCTGCTATGACACTTCAAAAAATGAAAAAAACAGCTGAAGACTATTTAGGTCAAACAGTTACAGAAGCAGTTATTACTGTTCCTGCTTACTTTAATGATGCACAACGTCAAGCTACAAAAGAAGCTGGTGAAATTGCAGGTCTTAAAGTAATGCGTATTATTAACGAACCTACAGCTGCAGCTTTGGCTTATGGTTTAGATAAAAAAGGTAAAGATCAAAAAATTGCTGTTTACGATTTAGGTGGAGGTACATTTGATATTTCTGTTTTAGAATTAGGAGACGGAGTTTTTGAAGTATTATCTACAGATGGAGATACACACTTAGGTGGAGATGACTTTGACCACGAAATTATTGATTGGTTAGCTGCTGAATTTTTAGCGGAAGAAGGTATTGATTTACGTTTGGATCCAATGTCTTTACAACGTATTAAAGAAGCTGCTGAGAAAGCAAAAATTGAATTGTCATCTTCTGCTGAAACTGAAATCAACTTACCTTATGTAACTGCAACAGCATCAGGACCAAAACACTTAGTTAAAAAATTAACTAGAGCGCAATTTGAAAAATTAACTGACGCATTAGTAAAACGTTCTATGGCACCAGTTGCTAAAGCGTTGAAAAACGCAGGTTTATCTGTATCTGATATTGACGAAGTTATCTTGGTTGGAGGTTCTACTCGTATTCCAAGAATCGTTGATGAAGTGGAGAAATTCTTTGGTAAAAAAGCGTCTAAAGGAGTTAACCCTGATGAAGTTGTTGCAATTGGAGCAGCTATTCAAGGTGGAGTTCTTTCAGGAGATGTAAAAGATGTATTGTTACTTGACGTTACTCCTTTATCTTTAGGTATTGAAACTATGGGTGGTGTTATGACAACTCTTATTGAGTCTAATACAACTATTCCAACAAAAAAATCACAAATTTTCTCCACAGCTGCAGATTCACAACCAACTGTTGAACTACATGTTCTTCAAGGTGCAAGAGCAATGGCTGCTGATAACAAAACTATTGGTCGTTTCAACTTAGATGGTATTCCACCAGCACCAAGAGGAGTTCCTCAAATTGAAGTTACTTTTGATATTGATGCTAATGGTATCATCAAAGTTTCTGCAACTGATAAAGGAACTGGAAAATCGCATGATATCCGCATCGAAGCTTCTTCTGGTTTAACTGCTGAAGAAATCGAAAGAATGAAAAAAGATGCTGAAGCAAATGCTGGAGCAGACAAAATCGCTAGAGAAAGAGCTGAAAAATTGAATGAAGCAGACGGAATGATCTTCCAAACGGAGTCTCAATTAAAAGAACTTGGTGATAAATTATCTGACGAGCACAAAACTGCAATTGAATATGCATTAACTGAATTAAGAATGGCGCACCAATCTCAAGATTTGGAAGCTATTCAAAAAGGTTTAGACAATGTAAATGCTGCTTGGAAAACAGCTAGTGAGGCAATGTATGCTCAAGGAGGTGGTGACCAAGGTCAAGCACAAGAAGCTCCTTCACAAGAAGCACAAGGTGATAATACACAAGATGTAGATTTTGAAGAAGTAAAATAATGAAAATTTTCTGATGTAATTCAGAATCAAATATTTAAGCCAGGCTAGCAATAGCCTGGCTTTTTTTTTGTAGGAAAAAAGTTATTAACAAATTTAAAAATAAACATTTAATAATTTTATTTACAAAAAAATATAAATAGTATTTTTTATTGTTAATATTGTTAAACAATTCTTAATTTTTTAAGATTTGTTTATCGAAGTGGAGTCCAGAAACACTGTAAAAACGGGGAGTAACCGAAAATCCATAAGAGTAGGAAAAATTTACATTATAATACTATGAAACAGATTTTTAACACAATTCTTGATTTTCCGCAAATGGTAAATCAAAAAGTAATGAATGCTAAAATTAATTCATTTATTGATGATTTCGACTCTCAAAACGGAATTCGAACTTATGTAAAAACAATTTATCAAGTTGCAGCTTTATTGTTTCTTCTCGGAATGGAGTACAGCGTAATTAAAGCAGCAATGGAATTTTTTAAGGATCCTACAGTGACTGCAATGGGTAAAGTAGGAAGTATTCTTACTTTAGTATTAATTGCTTATTCCGCTTTCCCAATTGCTGCGGTTATTCGCTCAAGAGGTGAAAGTTTGGGTGGAAAGCACAAAGGAATGGTTGAATTTATTTTTAAAGATTTTGTCACAACTAATATTAGAATTATTGGAGAAGTGGCTGCAATTGTAGCTTTATTCGGTGCTTTTAATCAAACATTATCTTTCATTTTTGGTACAAGTTTGTTTTCTGCTTCTAGTGATGTAATGATAGGAATGATGGGAGGATTATATTCAATTCCAATGAATGCTCTAGCTTCATTAATATCTTCAATACCTTTAATTAATTTAAGTATGGTAACTAATTCATTACATGGTTTATCGGAATTGGTTTTAGATACTACTCAAAACAGTGCTGGATGGACTATTGGTAATTTAGGTATGGTGGCAAACTCTTATATAAATGTAATTATTGGTCTTGCTGTTTTATATGTAAACCTAGCAATTTATAATTTCGTTTATAGTATTATTGCAGCTTTAGTTAATTTCATTCCAAAATTTGCTATTCCATTGGCAATTAGAAATAAAGAAGAAAAATAATTTATTTTCTCAAAATCAAAAGCCAGACTATTTAGTCTGGCTTTTTTTATTACATAAGGTATTGGGGTTACTTTTTATTAAAGATTTTAGTTATAACGATTACATGAGGAAAAGTTATTGCTGCTAGAAATGAGAAAAAAATAGCATTAAATAATTCTTGATCTTTAAATATATAGTACAATGATACTATTCCAATAATAGATAATGCCCAATAAATCAATGCTGATTTACAATAGGAAATGAAATTCTGAATAGAAAATTTTCCATATAAAAAATTCATTTGTTCTATTATTGAAGGAATACTGTGCCATAAAATGAAGTATAAGGCAAATCCCCATATCAAACTTGACGCTTTAAAAATCACTGTAAATATTAATAAGTAGAATAGTTCCGTTAGTATTTTCGTTCTTAATATTTCAAATTTAAAATACGAATAGCCAACAACTAGTAAGAATAAGAATCCTATACTATTAAATAAGATAGGTATTAAAGTAGGAGAGATTTGAAATTTACTTATTTCAAATATTATTTTTTCCACTTCAGAGGCATGGAATTTAAATAGTAACATAAAAATAAATAAGCCATAAGTAAAGCTTATCGAATACCATATCCATTTGGGATAGTTGTTTATTAATTCTTTCCATTGTTGTTCTCCAAAATGAAATGCACTTACTAATATAAATAATATAAGGGTGAACCATGGGATTAAATAAAATAATAGTGCACATAAAATAATTACTAAAACATAGTTTGTCAATGATTTAATAAAATTATAAGTCTTTTTTTGGTCTTTATTTTTTTCAATTAAGAGCAAATCATTCGCTCCATGTAAAATTCCAAAGGTAAAAATCAATGAAAATCCTAATATTATTTGAATTTTATTTGAAAAAAAAGAAACAATCCACAACCCGAAAAAGCTTGCTACGATTGAGATATTTGAAAATTTACCCATAAATTTTTATATTTTGTTTAAAATTTTATAAAAAAAAATAAACAAAATGTTTTTTTATTGTTTAATTTTTTTTAAGTTTGTTTAAACAAATTTAATTATTAACTAATTAAAAACCAATTATTATGACAAATTTTATGCTTATCCCAGGAATGGTTTCCAAATTGTTGCCTACTGATTATGTAGGATTTACGTTTTTTATTGGCTGTATGGCTATGATGGCTGCTTCAGCTTTTTTCTTTTTATCACTAAATCAGTTTGATAAAAAGTGGCGCGTTTCTGTACTGGTTTCAGGTTTAATTACCTTTATTGCTGCAGTACATTATTTTTACATGAGAGATTATTGGACTGCTTTTCAAGAGTCGCCAACTTTCTTCCGTTATGTAGATTGGATTTTAACAGTGCCATTAATGTGTGTTGAGTTTTATTTAATACTTAAAGTTGCTGGAGCAAAGACAGATTTATTATGGAAAATGATAGCATTATCATTAGTAATGCTTGTTACAGGATACGTTGGGGAAACTATTGATCGTCCAAATGCATGGATTTGGGGATTGGTTTCTGGAATAGCTTATTTTGTAATTGTTTACGAAATATGGTTAGGAAAAGCTTCCAAATTAGCTCAAGCAGCTGGAGGAGATGTATTAGCTTCACACAAAATTTTATGTTGGTTCGTACTTGTAGGTTGGGCAATTTACCCATTAGGATACATGTTAGGAACTGATGGATGGTACACAGGTATCATTGGAAAAGGTAGTGTAGATGTAGCTTACAACATTGCAGATGCAATTAACAAAATTGGATTTGGATTGGTTATTTACAATTTAGCTTCAAAATCTCAAACAAATTAATATTTTGTTTTCCAAAATTAAACCGAGTAAGAAATTGCTCGGTTTTTTTATTTAACATTTTTTAATAAGTTTATTTTGTATATTAGATATCACAAACATCTAATTTTAAATAAATGAAAAAATTATTCTTTTCGGTAGTCCTTTCTTTAATAGGTCTCAATTCCTTTGCTCAGAAAAAGAATTCTTCAATAAAGGTTAAACCTTTAACAGTTTTTGCAAAAGTTGATAATCTGGTAGCCGAAGTTAAAAACGGTACTTTTCAAATTACAATTAATGAAAATGGTACTCTAAAAGATGCTATTGAAATTAAAACTACAGAAACTAAATTTGCACCAACTGATTGTAAATTAACTTCCTTTAAAGCAAATGGCGCACAACTTTATCTATTAGCATGGACAGAAAGCACACAGACAAAAACCGATTTAAAAACAGAAGATGCTGCTACTATTTATTCTAATATTTATGAAATTACATCCAAAAAATTAATATTCTCTAATAAACAAGTTTCTAGTCATATTGTAGAAAAAGTATTTTTAGATAAATTAAAAAATGCTAGTGAAACCCAAGAAAGAAGGCATAGTGAAGGATTGGAATTCAAATTAAATCCGGATGGTTCCATAATTCAGAAATCCAAAAACCAAGAAAATAAGTTGGTTTATGATGTTGCCAAAATGCAATATGTAATTTCTAAGAAAAAATAAAAAAATGTTAACTAAAGTTTTTTAAATTATAAATATTAAAGTAAACATTAATGAAGTAGGTTAACGACAGCAGAGGTATTGTTTGTTAAATTATTTACTATAGCTTCTTTTTCTCAAGAAAGTAAACAACAATCCAAAGAGTAGTAATACGATTAAAGGAACCCCAATGGTTAAAATTTGCGAATAGGTATATTCGTCAGTAACTTTTTGAGAATCCAAAATAGGTAAATCAACTTCTTTGCTTCGGATGTTAATAAGTCCGTTATCATCCAATAAATAATTCACACAATTCATCATGAATTCCTTATTGGCATAGAGGTTATTGGTCCATTTATCAAATCCTAATTCTAGTGGTTGAAAATTTTTATCCAATTGGTTTTTAATCACATCCCCATCCGAAATAACAATCATTTTAGAATCTTTTCCAATTGGAGTAAAGTTATTATCTTTAAATGGTAATACTCTGTTTTGATACACAGAACAGAATTTTCCTTCCATCAAGACTGCCACAGGCATATTTCCGGTTCCTGAAAAATCTTTTTGATTTGGTCGTTCTTCTACCATTTTCAAATTGACTTCTACTGGAGTTCCCACCGATTTAGAATAAGGGGAACTTTGTAATAAAATAGTCTTTTTAATATCGTTTTTAAGTACTTCAATTGGAGTGGTAAATTCAAATTTAATGCCATCCAAATTACTCACAATCGGACTTATTTTCGATTTATCCACAGTTGCCACTGGATAAATCATAGGCGAATACAACCATGGGAATTTAGTATATTGGGTAGCGCTTCCTTGTTGGCCAGTAGCCAACGAAATAGGAGTAGCCATAACATCTTTAATTAAATCGGGCTTAATTCGAACGCCATATTTGAAGAACATATCGTTCAAATTCAAATCTCTTGGATAGGCTAAATTTTCTCCTGTTGCCATCAAGCTGTCCATCTCCATGTTTACTTGATCTACCAACCAAAGTGTTTTTCCGCCATGCATAAGATATTGATCGAGCACTTGTTTTTCCTCATCTGTAAAGGCTTCGGTAGGTTTTGCAATAATAGCCAAATCGTATTTTCGCAAGGCTTTTAATGTATTCTCAGGGCTTTTAGCAACCGAATCTAAAGTGAATGGCCCAATGTAATAATTTTCTCTAACCGACTTTAAGAAATCGGCAATAAGCATATCGTGTAATTCACCATTTCCTTTAATTATCGCTACTTTTTTCTCGCGGGTTTTAGAAACAGTGTTGAAAGCATTTGCAAAAGCATATTCTAAATGTTGTACTGAACTTACCACTTTTTGTGCTGTAGAAGCGCCCATCATGTTTTTTAACAAAGGCACTTTGGCGCTTTTATTTCCGTAAGTTACCACTGCCCAAGGAAAAACCACTTCTTGGGTTTGCTTTCCTTTTTCGTCCATTGTTACGTTTAAAGGGGTTAACCCTCTATCATAAAATTTCTGCATGGTTTTATCGCGATCTTCCTCTTTGTCTAATGGGTTTACAAATTGGAAAATTATATTCGGATTGTAGGCCTTGAATTCTTCTAATAATTGTTGGGTTTCCGTTTGTAATTTCTTGAATTCTCCCGGGAAATTCCCTTCCAAAAATACATCTACATACAAAGGTTCTTTAACTTCTTTTATAATATTTAAAGAAGTTTCAGAAAGGGTATAGCGTTTATCGGTAGTTAAATCAAAACGTTTGAAAAAGAAATGCCCAGCAAAGTTTACTACCACTAAAATTCCTAGAAAGGTTAGCAGATTTTTTAAGTTTGTTTTCTTATTTTCCATTACGATTTTAGCGATTTAAGTTTGTAAACAGTTAAGGATAAAAATAGTAATGTAATACTTAAAAAATAAATAGTATCTCGAGTATCAATAACTCCTCGGCTCATGCTTTTAAAGTGGTAATCCATTCCGAAGAAAGCAATTAATTCCTGCCAATCTTTAAATTGCGTTGCTACTCCTTGAAATCCGAAATAAAGAATAAAACATAAGAAAACGGATACAATAAAAGCGACAATTTGATTTTCTGAAAGGGTAGAAGTGAATACTCCAATTGCTGTATAACCAGAAATTAAAAATAAAAGTCCAAAATAAGATCCTAAGGTGCTTCCCATGTCGATATTTCCTTCGGGCATTCCTAAACCATAAATCACGTAAACGTAGATGAATGTTGGGATTATAGCAATAACAATCAATAAGAATGCACCAAAGAATTTACCGCCTACAATTTCCCAAATAGAAATTGGTTTGGTAAGTAATAACTCGATGGTTCCTTGTTTCATTTCATCCGAAAAACTGCGCATGGTAACGGCAGGAATTAGAAAAATTAATATCCAAGGCGAAATAGTGAAGAATGGTGATAAATCGGCAAATCCGCTGTTTAAAATGTTATAATCTCCCTCGAAAACCCAAAGGAATAATCCGTTAAGCAACAGAAAAATTGCGATTACCAAGTATCCAATTGGCGAACCAAAAAAGGATTTTATTTCTCTTAATAGTATTGATTTCATTAATTTATTGTTTAAATGTTTAAATGTTTAAGAGTTTAAATGTTTAATTTGTTGCAAGAACATATTTAAACAATTTTAAACCATATTAAACTAAACTAACTAATTTGTTAACACTCCAAGCCTCGGGTTTATCGTTGAATAACTTTTTGGTAAACGTCCAAACTTCTTCAAATAAAGCCGATTTTCGGTAGTTTTCCAAATCGTTTTCAGTTTCCCAATAACTATAGGTAAACATAATTCCTGGATTATTTTTGTCTTGATACAATTCAAGAAAACGATTTCCTGCTGCATTTCGTATGTGGGATTTCATTAATTCGAAATTTTCTAGAAATGCTGGAATTTTTTCTTCGTGAAAAGACATTTTTACTATTCGTACAAACATTATTTAAATATTAAAGTTTATCATTACAAAATCCCGATATTCTAATCCTAACAAGCTAGAAGCTGAGCCAATCTTAGGATTGCTTTTATAAATTCCGATTTCTAAAAAACCAGCTTCATTAAATATAGCTAAAGATTTCCCCATAATATTAAACAAATATTGCTTTTCAATGGTTTCAATATCCGAATATTTAGCGAAAATACTTTTCACTTTTTTGTTTTTAAAATGTACTTCATAAGGTCTTCCTTTTGCTGTTTCTAAAAACAAATTTTTAGAAATATTAGAAATTGCATTTCCAAAATGGTCAATATAAACTACATATCCTTTTATCGAATTTCCGTCTGATGAAACCACAGGTTGCAATTCGGTTATTTCTTTTAGAGTTTTTATTTCTTTTCCAATTACATTTAGAGAACCACCTTTAGCAATATGCACAGCTACCGTTACCAGTACATCCATATCGGTTGCTTGGGGTAATAAACGGTCGTGAATATTGATTATAACCATTTTTTGGGGTTTAACTTTGGCAATTAATAGGCTTACTATTCCATTATCGGCAGTAATAAAAAAATGGTCGTTCCATTGCACTACAATATGTTGGTTGTTCTCTTTTAATTCGATATCCACACCTATAAGATGCACCGTTCCTTTAGGAAAACTAGAATAGGCACTTTGAATAAGATAACTTGCTTCACTAATATTAAAGGGATCTACATGGTGGGTTATGTCAACTAACACAGCATCTTGAAGTTGCGATAGAATTTTCCCTTTCAAAGCACCAACAAAATGGTCTTTGAGTCCGTAATCGGTAGTAAGG
>CANGCT010000101.1 GCA_947452415.1 Flavobacteriaceae bacterium | reverse complement strand
TTGTAGTTAAATCCGACAGAAATTCCGGATTTATTAAAGTTACAAAAATTTCAAAAGGTTGCTGAACTCCTTGGTTCAGGTTTCCGTTAGATCCATTGTAAGTTTCATAACTCACTTGACCTATAGAATAGCTTACGGTTCCTCCAGAACCAGAGCCTTCACCCCCGGAAGCTACATTGTCTTTTTGAGAATAGCTTAGTAGGAATGAAAAATAAATACTTAAGTGTAAGATTTTTTTCATTAAAAATAAATAATAGATTTGGTCTGCAAATAAACTTAAAAAAAGGATTTTATCCAAGATATATATATTAATAAATTATTAATAAAATAATATTTAACTATAATTTTTATTTTTTATTAATAATGTGCATTTAAATATGCATTATCTTTAAATCATAAATTAAGTTAGTTGTTTACTATTTTTCAAAATGATATTTTTTTTAATATATAAAACGACTTTTATCTTATTTCTAATCTGAAAATCTGTGGATAATTAGCAATGAATTCAAATTATAGAAAATACTTTTAGTCTGTCAATCCATCCTAAATTTGCTTTTTATTTTATAAAAAAAATCATTAATGTCCGATAAAAATCAATATCGGTCTTTTTTGATTTTTATTTAGTTGATATTTAGTTGTTTAAATTTATTATTTTTAATTTTTTTAAAAGCAAGTGTCAAAAAAATGATAATTGCCCCGCTCCCCGAAGAGTTCTTTAGTAACGTTGCGCTCTGCGAGGTCTCCCGACCTCGTAGCCACAAAAACCAACACACTCTGCTCGTGCCTATAAAGCAAACTAAATACACCTTGCTCTACTTTATCCAATGCAAAAAATGATAGTAAAGTTCAAGCCGCCATAGATAATCTTATACCTAAAACTACTGGCAAATTAGAATCTGCGTATGAGATAGAGAGAATTAGAACAGATTTTACTGATACTGGAAGTACTTATAATACTATTTTTCATGCTGGTGGTAATTTTGGCACCAATGTGCAAGTAGGGGGACATACACAAGGACAAACTCATAATCACCCGCTCCCCGAAGAGTTCTTTAGTAACGTTGCGCTCTGCGAGGTCTCCCGACCTCGTAGCCACAAAAACCAACACACTCTGCTCGTGCCCATAAAGCAAACTAAACACACCCGATTGCTAGATATGTCCCACAACGGATAGCGTGGAATTGTATTCCGTGCCCACAATGTGAATAAAAGAAACACAAACTAAAACAATAAAAATGTTATAGTTTTTTATTTATCATAGAATGCATATTGGGGTTCATTTCGCTTAGCCTAGTGAGATTCCTACGGAATGACAAACCGGGGGGTAACTGGGCGGAAACGGAGTGTAAACTAAACGCAAAACTAATCCACAAAGTTGTCATTCCGAAGGGCACGAGCCAAAGCGACTGGCCTAGCAATCGCATTAATTTACTCTTAACTAGTGAGATTGCTGCTTCAGTTTTTTATTGCTTTAGTTCTGCAGAAGGACATACGTAGGTGTTGACTATTATTTCACTTCAAAAGTGTTATTCTCCGGCTTCACATCGGCCATTAAACCACTAGGGTCAATAGTAATTTTCTTTATTTTATCTTTCGATTTAGTAATTTCAAAGAAATAATTAGGATTTCCCCAAGCCCAATCTTTTAAAACGGTTCTTGTAATTTCGGGAGTTGGATTTTCTTTTTCAAAACTCATCATCCGCAACGGTATGTAAAAACTTTCTTTGCTGCCATCGGTATATTCCACCAACACATCTATTGGCATTGGGGTTCTTCCGATGCGTTCTAAAGAAATTCCTGTTTTGGTAACACCATCCGTTGCACTTTCTACGTTTTTAATACCATAATCAATCGTATTCAGGGTTTCGGTCCAATCGGTTAAATACCAATCGAGATTCGCTCCCGAAACGCGTTCTGCAGTTCGTTTAATATCGTTGGGTGTAGGATGCTTGAATTTGAAATCATCAAAATACCTTATTAAGGTTTTCATTATATTTTCTTTCCCGATGAGGTATTGCAATTGCGATAAGAATACTTCGCCTTTGCTGTAGGAAGCAATGCTATAACTTCTATTCTCATCGTAGCGATCGCCATGGGTGGAAAGCGGTTGTTCTTTACCAGAATTTGCCAAAAGGATATAACTTTTGGTGGCTCCTGCAAATGGGTTTTCCGTCTTGGTTTCGGCCAATTCATTCAAGCCTAAATCTTCTATAAAAGAGGTAAATCCTTCATCCATCCACGGATGTTTGCTTTCGTTGGATGCCAAAACATGTTGGAACCACGAGTGCCCCATTTCATGTGCAATCACTCCAACTAAACCTTCCAATTTACCTTCGCCAAGAATCAAGGTGCACATAGCATATTCCATTCCGCCATCGCCCCCTTGAATCACAGAATACTGTTGGTAGGGATATTTGCCCACAATTTTATTGTAGTATTCCATCAACTGCACCGTTTTAGGCTCGGCATTTTTCCAGTTTTCAATTATGTTTGGATTGTTTTTATAGATAAAATGCAGTGTAGTTCCAAAGTTGGTTGGAACCACATCATGAAGATAATTTTTATCGGCAGCCCAAGTAAAATCGTGTACATTAGGCGCGATAAAATGCCAAGTTAAGGTCTTTTGTTTTTTAGGAATGCTTACCATAACGTCTTTATCTTGGTAGTTAAATCCTATTTCATTGCCATTTTGCAAATAGCCTGATCCGCCTAAAAGATAATTTTTATCGATGGTAATTTTTACATCAAAATTTCCCCAAACGCCATGAAATTCTCGGGCGATATAGGCATCTGCGTGCCAACCTTCAAAATCAAATTCGGCCATTTTGGGATACCACTGCGCCATAGAAAGTTCTATCCCTTCTTTGTTATTTCTCCCCGATCTACGAATTTGAACCGGAACTTGCCCAGCAAAATCTAACGTAAAAGTGGTGCTTTTTCCTGGAAGAATAGGTTTTGCAAGCGTAACTTCTAGAATGGTTTCTACTTCTTTTACAACAGCAGTAACGCCATCTTGTTTGAAATTAGAAACGTGTAAATACCCAATTTCGTTAGGTTGTAATTTGGCAATTCTACTTTCTTTTATTTCTTTATCGCCAACTTTGGTTTTGGTAACCATACGGCCATCAGGATCTTTCACGGTTTGCAAACGCAGGTCCATTTCACTACCGGGTTGGAAGGCATTGTTGTACAAATGGTAAAAAACACGACGCAAGGTATCCGCAGAATTATTAGTATATACTAATTCTTGTTTGCCTTGGTATTGGTAGGTTTTTACATCCACAGCAACCTCCATTTTATAGTCAACATGTTGTTGCCAATAGCCTTTGCTTTGTGCTACTAGTTTAGGAGTTCCTAATCCGATAAGGAGAAATAAAAGAGTTTTTTTCATTTTTTTAAAAGAAAAAAAGGAAGGGGTTACCTTCCTTTCAGTGTGAATTAAATTTATTTTTTGCCTTTTATTTTTGCAGACATCTTTTCTGCCATAAGTAAAGCTTTGTAAGCATTTACAATTTTACCAGAAACACAAGTGCTAGAAAAAGGCATGTCTTTTTTAGTTTCATCCACCGTTACGGTTTCAGTTATTGGAGTTCCAGAATCCATCAAAATGTGTTTCACTTGCGATGCCGTAAGTTTTGGATAATACGAACGAACTAATGCTGCAACACCTGCTGCATTTGGCGCTGCCATAGAAGTTCCTTGTTCGTATTTGTAATTATTGTTGGGAACCGTAGCATAAATTTCTACTCCAGGAGCAAAAACATCTACATTTTTAGCACCATAATTAGAAAAATCGGCTACTAAATCTTTGCCATATTTATTGTTTAATGCACCAATAGTTAGCAAATTATCCGAAATTTCTTTTCCGTTAACTTCATCCGTTGGAAAGTTAGGTTCGGTATCTACACTTTTAGCATCGTTTCCTGCTGCGTGAACAATTAAAACGTCTTTGCTAGCCGCATATTTAATGGCATCCCAAACCCATTCTTTGTGAGGAGAATAGTCTTTGCCAAAACTTCCGTTGATTACTTTAGCCCCATTATCTACTGCATAACGAATTGCAAGAGCAATATCTTTATCGTATTCATCGCCATTTGGCACGGCACGAACTGCCATGATTTCTACATTATCTGCAACTACACCATCGCCACCTTTATCGTTTCCACGAATTTGAGCAATAATTCCCGCAACGTGGGTTCCGTGAAGCGCATCTTCTACATTAGGGCCTTTTACATTACCGTTTCCGTAATGGGTTTCCTTCATGTCGTCTGGATTATCACCCACTTTTCTTCCAGAAAAATCTATATTCAAATTGTAATTTAATTGGTCATAAACATAATTCGAATAGGATTTTATTTCGTCTTGAAAACCCTCTCCTGCTTGCGATGCAATGCTAGACATAATCATTTTGCTTCGTGATAAACTAGAATCGGTAGTAACAATGGCTTTAAGTTCTTCTATTGTATATTTTTCTTTTTTCAATTCTTCGCGAATGGCTTTGTCTGCAGCAACAATCATATCCACTTGCTTTTTTTGTGGATTTAATTCGGTTATCTTTTTGTCTAATTCCGCTTTTGCAGATTTGTAACTTTCTGATCCGTCGTCCCCTTTTTTCACAATACGGGTTAACTCTAAATTTTCGTTAGTTGCTTCGCCAAGAAAGTTCCATCCGTGAACGTCGTCTATAAATCCGTTTTTATCGTCGTCAATGTTGTTACCAGGAATTTCTCTAGTATTGGTCCAGATTTTACCTTTTAAATCTTCGTGGTCAATATCCAATCCGGAATCTACCACACCCACAATAATTTTGGTGCCTTTATTATTTTTTAAAAGTTCGGAATAGGATTTATCCACACTCATTCCAGGGATAGAGTCCTTTTTTAAATCCAAATCGCTCCAACGTTGCTTTTGAAGTTCTGTTAATTCGTTTTTTTTAGCAATAAAAGTGTTGGTGCTTTGTTGTGCATTTATAGACGCACTGGCCATAAGGGCTATAGCCGAAATGTAGAATGGGTTTAGTTTCATTTTGTTAAATTAATTTGATAATTGCGATAAAATTATTGTCTTTAAATAGAATTTCCGAAAGGATTAACACTAAATTAAGAGGTCTTCACAACGGAAAACTTCTTTTAAGCGAACTCCTTTTTCAGTTTTTTCTACAGTAATAATTTCGTTATGGGCATCGTGTTCTAGAAAAAGAAATAGATTTTCTTCAGCGGCCTGGGTAAGAAATTTTGTTTTTTCGGGCATGGTTAACAAGGGCCTCGTGTCGTATCCCATAACATAAGGAATTGGTACATGACCAGCAGTAGGTAATAAATCGGCAGGAAAGCAAATGGTTTTCCCTTGGAATTCAATGTAAGGCACCATCATTTTTTCGGTATGGCCATCTACAAAGAAAATGCCAAAACCCAATTCTGATTTTTCTACAAAATCGCCTTCGGTTCTTTTGATAAAATTAAGATGTCCACTTTCTTGCATCGGAATAATATTTTCGTGCAAAAACGATGCTTTTTCCCTTGGGTTTGGTTTGGTTGCCCATTCCCAATGGTTTTCGTTAGTCCAATAGTTGGCATTTTTAAAAGCCACTTCGTAACCGGTTTTATCTTTATTCCAGTTTACGCTTCCACCACAGTGGTCAAAATGCAAATGGGTCATAAAAACATCGGTAACATCGTCCCGATGAAAACCAATTTTTGCCAAAGATTTGTCAAGCGAATGAGCTCCCCACAAAGAATAATAGCCAAAAAATTTATCCGATTGTTTGTTTCCCATCCCAGTATCAATGAGAATTAATCGGTTGCCATCTTCAATTAAAAGACAACGCGAAGCAATATCAATAAGGTTATTTTCATCTGCTGGATTGGTTTTATTCCAAATGGTTTTTGGCACCACGCCAAACATTGCGCCACCATCTAATTTAAAATTTCCTGCTTCTATTGGGTATAGTTTCATGTTTATGATGTTTTAAATGCTGCAATTTAATAAATAGGGGCTTTGATAAATGTTAAAATCAATTTTTTCTATCGAATCATACGTTATAAAAATGTTATTGCTTGTGGAAAAAAAGGATATTTGTAGTAACTTTGCCCTTTATTTAGACAAAATCAAAATAAGGAACGGAAATAGCATTGGGGAAAACCTCAATTAGATAGAGCATTTCAATGCAAATTACAGAATTCTTAGAAAAATAAATAACACTAATGTTATGATAAAAGTATCCGATACTGCAAGCAAGAAAATTATCAATATGATGCAAGACGATGGTTTTGACCCATCGCAAGATTATGTTCGTGTGGGCGTAAAAAGTGGTGGTTGTTCTGGCTTGTCTTACGAATTAAAATTCGATAAAGAATTGGGCGAAAACGACAAAGTTTTTGAAGATAATCATGTAAAAATTGCTGTTGAAAAAAAATCTTTCTTGTATTTAGCAGGAACGGTTTTAGAATTTTCAGGCGGTTTGAACGGAAAAGGATTTGTATTTAATAATCCTAACGCAAGTAGAACTTGCGGATGTGGAGAAAGTTTTTCACTATAAAAATTATAGAAATTAATTATTTGAACCATTAAGTTTTATTAAGTCTCAATGGTTTTAAAAAAAATATAATGTCAAAATATACAGAAGACGATTTAAAAATCGAATTGGAAACCAAAGAATACGAATACGGATTCTATACCGAATTAGATTCGGAGACGTTTCCTATTGGTTTGAACGAAGACATTGTTCGTGCTATTTCTTTGAAAAAAGAAGAACCACAATGGATGACCGATTGGCGTATTGAGGCCTTTCGTGCATGGGAGCAAATGATTGAGCCAGAATGGGCAAACGTGCATTATGAAAAACCAGATTTTCAGGCAATTTCCTATTATTCGGCACCCAAAAAAGCAGATCCAAATAAAACGTTAGACGATGTAGATCCAGACCTTTTGGAAATGTATAAAAAGTTAGGAATATCCATCGACGAACAAAAAATGATGAACAATGTCGCTATGGATATTGTAGTCGATTCGGTTTCGGTTGCTACTACTTTCAAAAAAACATTGGCTGAAAAAGGCATTATTTTCATGAGTATTTCTGAAGCGATTCGCGAATATCCAGAATTAGTTCAGAAATATTTAGGAACTGTGGTTCCGCAAAAAGACAATTTTTATGCCGCTTTAAATTCGGCTGTTTTCTCTGACGGAAGTTTCTGTTACATTCCTAAAGGCGTTCGTTGCCCGATGGAATTATCTACTTATTTTCGTATCAATCAAGCCGGTACAGGTCAATTTGAAAGAACACTTTTAATTGCCGATGCAGGTAGTTATGTTTCGTATCTTGAAGGCTGTACTGCACCAAGCAGAGATGAAAATCAATTGCACGCAGCGGTTGTTGAGTTAATTGCAATGGATGATGCTGAAATTAAATATTCTACGGTACAAAATTGGTATCCAGGAAATAAAGATGGAAAAGGTGGCGTTTTTAATTTTGTTACTAAAAGAGGAATTTGCGAAAAAAACGCAAAAATCTCTTGGACGCAAGTGGAAACTGGTTCTGCTGTAACCTGGAAATATCCATCGGTTGTTTTGAAAGGCGATAATTCTATTGGTGAATTTTACTCAATCGCGGTAACTAATAATTTCCAACAAGCCGACACCGGAACCAAGATGGTGCATTTGGGAAAAAATACGAGATCAACCATTATTTCTAAAGGAATTTCGGCAGGTAAATCGCAAAATAGTTATAGAGGTTTGGTTCGAATTAGTGCCAATGCTGAAAACGCGCGTAATTTTTCGCAATGCGATTCGCTTTTAATGGGAAATAATTGTGGAGCACACACTTTTCCGTATATCGAAAGTAAAAATGCTTCCGCAAAAATTGAGCACGAAGCCACAACCTCTAAAATTGGAGAAGACCAAGTTTTTTATTGCAACCAACGAGGCATTCCAACTGAAAAAGCAATTGCTTTAATCGTAAACGGTTTTAGTAAAGAAGTATTGAATAAATTACCAATGGAATTTGCAGTAGAAGCACAAAAATTATTAGAAATTTCGTTGGAAGGAAGTGTTGGGTAATTTTTGTAAATTTGAAGGAACAATAATCAAATACAATTGTTATGGAATTAGTTTTAAAAAACGTTAAGAAAAAAGATTTTCCTTTGTTAAAATCATTAGCAAAATCATTAGGTTTTGAAATCGTTAAAGAAGAAAAGCCTTATAATCCAGAGTTTGTAAAAGAAATTTTGGCTGCTGCAAAAGAGGTTAGAGAAGGGAAAGGAATTAGAATGACAATGGAAGAATTGAAAAAATTATGCAAATAGATTTTTCAAGCAAAGCCAAAGAAGATTTAAATTTTTGGATAAAATCAGGCAATAAATCGTTGCTGAATAAAATATATTCTTTAATTGAAGATATTCAATTACATCCTTTTGAAGGAATTGGTAAACCAGAACCATTAAAACATAATTTATCAGGTTGTTGGTCAAGGAGGATTAATCAGGAGCACCGAATTATTTATGAAATTATAGATGAAAACACTGTAATTATTTTAAGTATTATATCATTAAAAGGACATTACGAATAAACAAAACAAAAAATGTTATCAATAAAAAATTTACACGCTTCAGTTGAAGACAAAGAAATATTAAAAGGCATCAATCTTCAAGTAAATGCTGGGGAAGTTCATGCTATAATGGGACCAAATGGTGCAGGAAAAAGTACGCTTTCGTCTATCATTGCGGGTAATGAAAATTACACGGTTACTGAAGGAGAAATCCTTTTGGAAGGAGAAGATATTTCTGAATTGGCTCCTGAAGAACGCGCCCACAAAGGGGTTTTCTTATCGTTTCAATATCCAGTAGAAATCCCTGGAGTTTCGGTCACTAATTTCATTAAAACTGCAATTAATGAAAAACGTAAAGCCAACAAACAAGAAGAAATGCCAGCCAACGAAATGCTTAAATTAATTCGTGAGAAATCGGAATTATTAGAAATGGATCGTAAGTTTTTATCCCGTTCGTTAAACGAAGGTTTCTCGGGTGGTGAAAAGAAACGTAACGAAATTTTTCAAATGGCAATGTTAGAACCAAAATTAGCAATTCTAGACGAAACCGATTCTGGTTTGGATATAGATGCACTTCGTATCGTTGCTAATGGCGTAAACAAACTTAAAAACGAAAATAACGCGGTATTG
>CANGCT010000100.1 GCA_947452415.1 Flavobacteriaceae bacterium | reverse complement strand
GGAAAAAAGGTTTGGGTATGGGTAATTCTGTGCTTTTCTCCCACGATTATTAAATTAGTAGTAACTAAAAAAATGAACAAAAATTTCATTCGTTTCAGTGCATGTATTGCATTGGCGACCACTTGCGGCTATGCCCAAGTAAAAGATTCCATTAAAGTTAAACAACTTGAGGAAGTAGTGTTTTCCGACACTAAATTTGCGCAAAGCAAAGAAAAATCCGGAAAAGTAATTACCAAAATTACAGCTTCCGAACTCCAAAAAAAATCAGGGCAAACCTTAGCCAGTATTCTAAATTCAGTGGCAGGAGTAGAGATTAACGGTACCCAATCGGCCAACGGAAAAAACCTTGGCTACTACATTAGAGGCGGAAAAAACCAACAAGTTTTAATTGTAATTGACGGAAATCCAGTAACGGATGCTTCCGGAATTAACTTGGAGTACGATTTGCGTTTGCTTCCTATCGATCAAATTGAAAGTATCGAAATCATGAAAGGTGCTGCAAGTACGCTTTACGGTTCGGGTGCTGCAACGGCAGTAATCAATATTACCTTGAAAAAATCGAGTAAAAAACAGCTTCAAGCCAATGCATATTTCAATATTGGTTCAAACAATACGGCAACGAACCACAAGTATAACGGGCAAGATTTTAACCAAGGTTTTTCGGTTAACGGAACGGTTAAAAAAGTGAATTATTTGGCTTCGATGAACAGCACCGAAACCAAAGGAATGTCGCAAATAGCAGAGCCAAGTCCTGATTCTAATTACGATAAAGACCGATTTTCAAGAATTAATTATTTGTCGAAATTCGGATTTAAAGCCACCGAAAAATGGACTTTAGATTTCTTCGGAAATTACGATAAAGTGAACAACGATTACGATTTTCCTTTTGACAATACAGGTTCTAATGATTCGTATAGCAATAAATCGAAAACCGAACAATTCCGTTTTGGATTTTCGCCAAAGTATACTTATGCCAAAGGCGAATTACATTTAAATTCTAATTTTACCAAGTTAGATAGAGAATATCAGGAATTCAATTCTGGTAACAATGGAATTGATAATTCTAGTTATGGATCGAGAAGTGTAACGGTGGATGTTTTCAATAAGAATAACTTTTCTAGTAATTTTTATTTGATAACGGGTACCAATTACCAATTTCACGATATGAAAAGCGAAACGCCCTACAGTAGTATTACCAAAGAAGGGGCTAAATTTAATATGATAGATCCTTATTTTACGGGAGTTTTTACTTCTGATTTTGGTTTGAATGTCAATGCTGGTGCTCGATTGAATATACATAGTCAGTATGGCAATCAATTGGTGTATAATGTGAATCCGTCGTTTAATTTCGGAAAGGAAATTCCGGTTAAGATATTGGCTTCCTATAGCACCGCATTTGTTACGCCGAGTTTGTACCAATTGTACTCCGAATACGGAACCGCAACTTTAAAGCCTGAGAAAAACACTACCATAGAATCAGGTTTGGAAGTGGTATTAGCCCAAAAGAAACTTACGTTTAATATGGTTACATTCTTTAGAGAACAAAATAATTCTATCGGATTTGATGCGACATACCATTATGCCAATGTAGAAGGTTTGAACAAGGCTAAAGGAGTAGAAACCATTGTGAATTATGCTCTTTCAACAAAATTAAATTGTAGTGCCAATTATACTTTTACGCAAGTAGATGAAGCCTTGAATAGATTAATTCCGAAGCATAAAGTTAACGCTTCTATTGATTTTTCGGCAACTAAAAGATTGTTCTTCAATGCCAATTATCAATATGTTGATGCTAGACATGATGCCTTTTTTGACGGAAATACGTATGCAATTGTTGCTGCAAAATTGAGTTCTTACCAACTACTGAATGCTTTGGTTAAGTATGAATTAGTTAAAGATAGGCTGACCATTTTCGGAAATATAACGAATATTCTAAATCAAGATTTTGTAGAAAATATTGGTTATTCTACTAGAGGTAGAAATTTTAAATTGGGATTGAATATTAAACTTTAAGGGGTTAATTTTTTTTCTAAATTTAAGTGTACACAACATTAAAAAAAAAATAATAGTTACAACGCTTTCATAGTCATTTACTTTGGAAGCGTTTTTTTTATTTAAAAAAAACAAAGTATCTTGTAACAAATTAAAACGTGTCTCGTCTTCACTATATAACAACCTAATAATGCAGCAAAAGGAGTTTATAACGATGGTTTCTCCATTTAAAGATAAAGTCTTTAGATTGGCCAAACGATTACTAATAAGCACTGAAGAAGCCGAAGATGCAACGCAGGAAGTAATGTTGAAATTGTGGACTAAGAACGAAACGCTAAGCGAACTTCGAAGTATGGAAGCCATGGCGATGACAATGACTAAGAATTATTGTTTGGATCAACTGAAATCGAAACGCGCTGGAAATTTGACCTTAGTGCATAACAATTACTCTGACAACCAAGCGAGTTTGCAGCAAAAGATAGAAGATATTGACAGTTTAAGCTGGGTAGAAAAGATAATTAACGACTTGCCCGAACAGCAAAAATTAATTATTCAAATGCGGGATATAGAGCAATACGAATTTGAAGATATTGCCAAAATACTAGTAATTAGCGAAGCAACCATAAGAGTTGCACTCTCTAGAGCACGCAAAACGATTAGAGAAATAATGAAAAAAACACATAATTATGGCATTGGAAAGGATTGAAAAATTAATAGAAAGCTACCTCGAAGGAGCAACCAGTGTTGCAGAAGAAAACGAACTAAAAGTATATTTTTCTTCTTCAAATGTTGAACTGCATTTGCAACACTACCAACCTCTTTTTAGTTATTTTAAGCAAGCGAAAGAAGAAGAGTTTTCTCGAGAGATTTTACTTCCAACGAAAAAGAAAAATAACCTACAATTGTGGTCTATTGCTGCTTCGGTAGTAGTCTTTTTAGGAGTAGGTACTTTCATGTATTTAGAAAACAATACCTCCGATGATTTTGTGACCTGTACACCGGAAGACAGTCCAGAATTAGTATTACAACAAACACAAAAAGCCCTGGCATTAGTTTCCGAACATTTAAATACAGGCATAAAAAGTGTAGGGTATATTAACGAATACGAAGAATCTAAAAACAGAATTTTTAAAAAATAATCATCAATAAAAACGAATAGAAATTATGAAAATAAATAAAATTTTAATTATCGCATTAGTAGCAATATCAAATACCATTTTTGCCCAATCGGTATTTGATAAATTTGATAATCAAGACGACATTACAACGGTAATAGTTAACAAAAAAATGTTCTTAATGTTGAGTAAAGTGGATGCAAATACAAAGCAATCCCAACAATTCATTGAACTAATAAAAAAATTAGACAACCTAAAAGTTTTTGTAACTGCAAGTGATAAAAAAAGCGACGACATGAAAGCCGTTGCCGATAAATACATCAAAACTGCTGGTTTAGAGGAGTTAATGCGAATTAACGAAAAAGGTAAAAACGTAAAAATTTTCGTAAAATCGGGTGCTACAGAATCGGAAGTGAAAGAACTATTAATGTTTATTGAAGGTTCTGGAAAAGAAGAAAGTGTGCTAATGTCCTTAACGGGAAGTTTTAGTCTAGATGAGCTTTCTGCGTTAACCGACAAAATGAAATTGCCTGGTGGAGACGAATTGAAAAAAGCAAGTAAAAAATAAGAATCAATTTCAAAAATCAATAGCAATGGCAATTTCAAAAATCAATTTTGAGATTGTTATTGCTATAAAATCCAATAATTATGAAAATAGTTTATTTTTTAGCCATTGCTTTGTCGATGCTTCTTTTTGGATGTAATTCCAAACCAAGCATGCAAAAATATTTTGTAGACCATCAAGAAAAACCAGGTTTTATGGTGGTTGATATTGCGCCAAGTATCCTAAATGTAAACAAAGCGAAATTATCTGCAGAGCAAACTAAAGCCTTAGCTTCATTTACTAAAATGAATATTTTGGCTTACAAATTGGATTCTAAAAATAAAGTAGAATTTGATCAAGAAAGAAAAAATGTTGCCGAAATTTTAAAGGACACTACCAATTACCAACAACTAATGAAATTTGGTTCGGGTAAAAATGGTGCTTCTATAAGTTACATTGGCGATGAAAACCACATTCAAGAGTTTTTACTTTACGGATGTAAAAGCGATAACGGATTTGCAGTAGTACGAATTTTAGGAAAAGATATGAATCCAGCCGATGCCATGACCATGCTTTCGGTATTGAAAAGTTCTAATGTAGACACGAAACAATTAGAGGCTTTAAAAGGATTAATGAAATAGTTATTTGTTTAATTATAAGGTTGGTTGTAACTAAAAATCTCGATTTCTGTGATGAAATCGGGATTTAATTATTTTTTGTAATACTTAAACGGAACTACTAACATTCCAAAACATTCACCGTGTTCTTTACCCACATGCTTATGATGCATTTTGTGAGCTCTTCGCACTGCACGAGAAAAACGGTTGTTGGCATTTCTAAAGAGTTTAAATCGTTGGTGAATAAATATGTCGTGCACTGTAAAATAGGCTAATCCATATGCAAAAATTCCTAAGCCAACAGCAATACCAAGATCAAAAATTCCTTTTTGCCAAAGCAAAAAACAACCAATACTTACTACTGCATAGAATAAGAAAAATGCATCGTTGCGTTCAAACCAAGAATCGTGGTCTTTTTTGTGATGGTCTGCATGTAACGACCAAAGAAATCCGTGCATGATATATTTGTGACTAAACCAAGCCATAAATTCCATGATACAAAAGGTTGCGAAAAAAACTAAAATTTGTAAGAACATATTATTTGAATTTTAAATACTGTTTAATTTATAGGTAAAGTAACACTTGGCAAATAATTGAAATTTTTGATAATCCGATACTCGAATTCTAGTATTTTTAATTTCTGCCGAAGGCGTCTTTTTTAGTTTGGAAAGTAATTTTTTATAATATATATAAGCGGTATAAACCCCAAATTTTGCTTCTATTGGAAGTCCAACAATTCCCTGATAACCAGCTTCAAAATCGGATTCTATCTCAGCAATGATTTGATTTTTAGAATCTTCATCCAATTTGGTTAAATCGGTATTTGGAAAATAAGTTCGGCTTAAATCTTCATAATCGGCTTTTAAATCTCTAAGAAAATTCACCTTTTGAAAAGCAGAACCCAATCGCATTGCCGAATGTTCTAATTCTTCATATTTAGTATTGTCTCCGTTTACAAAAACCTTTAAACACATTAATCCAACTACATCTGCAGAGCCATAAATGTATTCTTTATATTCTTCATCGGTTGCATAATTTGTTTTTTCTAAATCCATTTTCATGCTTTTCATGAACGAAGCAATCAAGGATTCAGGTATTTGAAATTTATGAACGGTATGCTGGAACGAATTCAAAATTGGATTTAAACTAATCTTGTTTTGCAATGCGGCATCGAGATCTTTTTCGAACATTGCAAACAAATTTTCTTTATCATAATCGTGAAAAGAATCTACAATTTCATCGGCAAAACGCACAAATCCATAAATATTATAAATATCCTGTCTTATAATAGGTGCCAGCATTTTTACAGCAGAAGAAAACGACGTACTGTAAGTGCGGGTTACATTCTTACTACAATCAAAAGAGATGGTGTCAAAAAGTGATTTCATAATTCTTTAATAATTTAGCAGAGTTTTTTTATTAAATCGGCAACTAATTTTCCAGATATTAATGCGGGAGGGACTCCAGGCCCAGGTACAGTTAATTGCCCTGTAAAATAGAGACTTTCCACTTTTTTACTTTTCAATTTAGGTCTTAAAAATGCTGTTTGTAGTAGCGTATTAGCCATTCCGTAGGCATTTCCTTTGTAGGAATTATAATCTTTTATAAAATCATTCACACAAAACGACTCTTTAAAGATAATGCTATTTTTTATATTTTGATTCGTTAATTTCTCCAATCGAGTAATTATTTTTTCAAAATAGGTTTCTCTTAATTCTGGAGTATCTTCTAATCCGGGTGCAATCGGAATTAAAAATATAGCGGCTTCTTTTCCTTCTGGCGCCGAATTAGAGTCGGTTTTAGAAGGGAAACTGGCATAAAACAAAGGCTCTTCCGGCCATTTTGGAGTATCGTAAATGTCTTGTGCGTGTACATCAAAATCTACATCAAAAAATAACGAATGGTGTTCTACATTGGCTACCTTCTTATCTAAACCTACATAAAATAGGAGAGAAGAAGGCGCAAAAGTTTTCTTATCCCAATATTTTTCAGAATAGGCTCGGTGTTTTTCGTCTAATAAGGTTTCTGTATGGTGGTAATCGGCTCCAGAAAGTACCACATTGGCACTAACGTTTTCGCCATTTACTTTAAGTCCAATCGCTTTACCATTTGCAACTTCAATTTTTTCAATATTGGAATTGGTATGAATGGTAACGCCAAGTTCTTTGGCCAATTGTTCCATAGCAAGAATTACAGAATACATTCCGTTTTTGGGATGCCAAGTGCCTAAACCAAAATCGGCAAAGTTCATAAAACTATAAAAAGAAGGTGTGTCCGAAGGTTTTGCACCCAAAAACAACACCGGAAATTCTAGAATTTGAACCAGTTTTTTATTCTTAAAACGTCTTCGAATGTCCTTTGAAATATTTCCAAAAAACTGATTGACTTTCATTGCAGTTTCTACCGTAATCAATTCTAAAGGCGATACGCCTGGGCGGTACACCAAATCTTTAATAGCAATATTGTAGTTACTTTGCGCTTCTTTCATGAACGTTTCCAGTTTGGCACCACTACCTTTTTCGATAGATTCAAAAGTGGTTACAATCTCCGTAAGATTATCTGCAATTGTTACAAAATCGGCTTCGCCAAAATATACTTGATAGGCTGGGGAAAGTTTTTGTAAGGTATAATAATCCGAAGGTTTCTTCCCAAAATCAGCAAAAAAACGTTCAAATACATCGGGCATCCAATACCAAGTTGGACCAATATCAAAGGTAAATCCGTCTCGTTTTAGTTGTCGTGCTCTACCGCCAATAGTGCTATTTTTTTCGTAAATGGTTACGGTATTTCCTTGTTGTGCTAAATAACAACTTGCTGCTAATGCAGAAAATCCAGAACCAATTATTTTAATGTCTTTGTTCATATTTTTTTTGATTTGCTTCGCTTATTAGCTAAAGCCTGAAGATTAATTTGCTAAAGGCAGATTAAATTAGTGTCTAAATTTAGTAATTTTTTTGTTTTAAAATTCTTACAATTCGTTTACTAACTCGGATATATTATCAAATGTTCTAATTTTTGAATTGAGTATTGATTTGTCAATATTTTGAATATTTCTACCAATCATCCACAACTCCGAATCTTCTTCTAGAATTTGTTCTTTTAAGTCTTTTATGTAAGGGTTGATGCTTTCTTTAATAGGTTCTACCGTAGAATAGCATATGTATACAATGTTGCTAAAATATTTTTTCAAATCTTTCAAACTATCGGTAGGTACACTTTCGCCAAGATAAATAGTTTTATAACCACTAAAAATAATTTCATAATTAAGATACATCAATCCCAATTCGTGCACTTCGTTCATAGGAAGATAGAGTACAAACAATTTATCTTCTTTAGTTGGTTTATTACTTTGAATTTTCTCGGTATTGACCAATAATTTTAACTTAATTAAATAACTAATAAAATGCTCGTGTGCTGGGCTTATGGTTTCGGCTTGCCACAAGAAACCAATTTCTTCCATTAGAGGAATGAATACTTCAAAAAATACTTCTCTAAAAGATTTTTCCGACAACAAACTATTGTAAGTGTCCAAAAACAACTTTTGGTCGAAGTTCATCATCGCCAATTTAAAAGAACTAATTGCGTGATTTTTGGCACTTTTAGTAGAGATTATTTCCTGAACCAATTGTGGGATTTCCTCGGATGGCATTTTAGAAATCTTAGAGATCTTATAACCGTAGTCGTGTAATAAGGTTATGTTTAGTAATTTTTGTAAGGCCTGTAAATCATAATACCGAATGTTTGTATCGGTACGCATTGGTTCTAATACGTTGTAACGTTTCTCCCAAATACGAATAGTATGTGCTTTTATTCCTGTTAGATTTTCTAAATCTTTAATAGTAAAAGTGTTTTTAACACTGTTCATGGCTTTTTATTTTGTTTAACAAAAGTAGTAAAAATAGTAAACAAAAAGAAAAAGATTTTATTAAATTATTAAAAAGAAGACAATGGTCTTTTTAATATAGGAATTATAGTGGTAGAAACTTAATTAAACGTTAATAATTGTATTTAGAGATTTTTTAATTAAAGATGTGATAAAGTTAATTTTTTGGGCTTTAGGAGTCGGATTCTAATTGCTGATTAATTAATACAAAAAAACATTGCAGATAACTGAAAAACTATAAATTTTATCAAACTTAAATTAATTGTAAATTAATTTATACTTTAAAATAAAAATCATGAAAAAAGTACTTAAAATAGTTCTAATAATTATAGCTAGTTTTTTTGGGTTATTAATAATAATTTCAATAGGAATAGCAATTTTTACGGATTCTCCTAATACAAAAACTAAAAAAGTTGGTTCAAATAGTATAAATATGGATAGCATTGTTTCTTTAGTCGAAAAAGCCAAAGACTTTGAAATTAAGGAAGTATATTATAATAAAAAAGATAGTTCTTTTAATATTGCCATAACAAATAAAGATAATGTAATTAAAGAAAAAGACTATTCAATTGAATATTTTAATAATGAATTTCATTTAGATACTATTAGTAATATTGAGGGTGTCTATTTATTTGAATACGTTAAAGGAAAATCTTTTAAGACTAAAGATTATAAAGAACCTTTAGTTTTTCAAAGCGCTAGGCAGGCTAAAATTATTGAAAAATTTGACAAGAATTTTTATGATAAATATTCAAAGACTTATACTCCTTTAGATGATTATTTACAAAAATCTTTAAACGATCCTAGCAGTTTAGAATATATTACAATGGATAAAACGGGCTATACAGATGGCGTTTTTTCTATAGAAGGAAGTTTTAGAGCAAAAAATGGTTTCGGTGCATTAGTGATTAACAATGTAACTTGTCATATTGATACAGAAGGCAATATTTCAAATGTTCAAGTAACACAATAAAAACTTTTAATAATTATAAAAAGAGCAACCTCTCAGTTGCTCTTTTTTTTGTGACCACGGTGGGATTTGAACCCACACGCCCTTACGAGCACCACCCCCTCAAGATGGCAAGTCTACCGTTTCTCCACGTGGCCTAAAATAAAAAAAGCCAAGCTAATGCTCGACTTTTTAGTGACCCGACTGGGGCTCGAACCCAGGACCCCATCATTAAAAGTGATGTGCTCTACCAACTGAGCTATCGAGTCATTGCGTTCAAAATTTTGTAAGACTTAAGTCATTTTAGTGACCCGACTGGGGCTCG
>CANGCT010000099.1 GCA_947452415.1 Flavobacteriaceae bacterium | reverse complement strand
CGAAAGAACCGATAGTGAATATGTAAGAGATTCTTGCATTCAGAGATTTGAATATACATATGAATTATCTTGGAAAACTATAAAAAGATTTTTAGAAGAAACTGCACCAAATCCTTCAATTATTGATTTAATGAGTTTTCAAGAATTAATTAGAGACGCCAATGAAAAAGGCTTATTATTAACCGATTGGGAAACATGGAAATTATATCGAATGTATAGAGGAACTACAAGCCATGCATACGATGAAGACAAAGCAAACGAAATTTATAATGAATTACCAGGTTTTCTTAATGAAATTCAATATTTAATTAAGCAATTAAAAAAAACGAATTAAAAGATGTCTGAAAACACTATTAATATCAGTAATAATCAACTACTAACAACTAAGTCTATTTTAAAGAAAAGTATCACTAAAGAAACTTTAATATGGATTTTTGGAAGTAGAGTTTCCTCTAATTACAAACCTTATTCCGATTTAGATATTGCTCTACAAAACACAAGCAATAAAACTATTTCTTTAAAAACATTGGCTACCATAAAAGCTGATTTTATTGATTCTGACTTGCCTTGGAAGGTAGATGTAATTGATTACAATTCTATTTCAGGGATTTTCAAACAAAATGTAGACGCATCTAAAATCAATTTACAACTAGATTAAATACCCCTTCGCACTTCAAAAATTGAAAGATACCTACAAAACCATAACATCTCCATCAGAAGAAATACTTTTTAAAGAAAAAAACAGTAAGTTTTATGGCTATGCTTTTCCTATAACTACCGAAGAAGAAGTTAAAACTCATTTAGAAATTTTACGGAAGCAACATTTTGGGGCTGTTCATTTTTGTTATGCCTTTCAAATTGGAACCGACAAAATTCAGTTTAGAGCCAATGACGATGGAGAACCAAGCAATACCGCAGGAGTTCCTATTTATGGACAAATTCAATCATTTAGTGTAACAAATATTCTTATAGTTGTAGTTAGATATTTTGGAGGAACAAAATTAGGCGTGGGCGGTTTAATTTCAGCCTATAGAACTTGCGCTCAAATGGCTTTGGAAGTCTCAGAAATAGTTGAAAAAACAATTAATATACATTATCTCATTTCCTTTGATTACAAAAACATGAACAAAGTAATGCGAGTAATTAAAGAAAAAAACTTAGAAATCATCTTTCAAAAAATGGAAATAAGTTGCGAAATAGAAATTGCTACCCGAAAAAAAAATGCCGAAACAGTAATCAACATTTTTAATTCTTTTTATGAAATTGAGATTAAATTAAAAGACTAATTTATTACTTTATAATATCTAAAATATACTCCGGAGGCTGAATTGGTTTCCCGGTTTTTATATCAATAAAAACAAGTATAAAATGAGCATTTGTTAATAACTCTTGATTTTCATTAAATATTTCACAATGAAATTCTATCTTAACTCCGCTATATTTTAGCAATTTTGTATGCACAGTTAGCAGGTCATCATAGCGTGCCGGTTTCTTATAATTAAGATGCATAGACACTATTGGTAATGCGATACCACTTTCTTCCATAAATTTGTAGGAAATCCCTTTGTTTCTAAGCCATTCCACTCTTCCTATTTCAAAATAAGGAATATAACTACCATGGTAAACAACCCCCATTTGGTCAGTTTCTCCATATCTTACTCTAACTTCAACTTTATGATCATTCATCTATTTATTTCTGCTTTTAGTCTATTATTTAATTAACGTATACAACTTTTTTTTTAAAAAAACCATAGTCAAATATTTTTTTTTAATGATTTTTATCCACATATTTGTTACCCCAAAAAAAAACAGTACAGAAATTCATTTCTTGCTGTTTAGAAAACCATTAATTAAAATAGTAATTTCAAAAAGAATATGAATAAAACTGCGCAATCAGTTTGGGAGAACTGTCTACTTTTTATTAAAGACAACATTCAAGAACAAGCTTTCAAAACCTGGTTTGAACCAATCAAATCCGTTGAGCTGTCTGACAACGCTCTGTATATTCAAGTTCCTAGTAAATTTTTTTATGAATGGCTAGAAGAACACTATGTCAAATTACTTAAAGTAGCTCTTACAAAAGAGCTTGGTAAAAATGCAAAGTTACTCTATAAAATTAAAATGGAGAACACTTATGGCAATAAACAACCATTTACCGAACAATTACCAAGTGCGCATCGTAGCCCAATAAAATCGCAAGATGTAGATGCTCCTTTTAAAAACCTAAATCCAGAACTTAAAAATCCTTTTGTCATTCCTGGAATTAGAAATTTAAAAATTGAATCGCAATTAAACCCAAATTATAGTTTTGATAATTTTCTTGAAGGAGACTCCAACCGTTTGGCTCGTTCTGCTGGTATGGCTGTGGCTAATAAACCAGGAGGTACTTCTTTTAACCCACTGCTTATTTTTGGTGGTGTTGGTTTAGGTAAAACCCACTTAGCTCATGCTATAGGAGTGGAGATTAAAGATAAATATCCTGAAAAAACCGTGTTGTATATTTCTGCCGAAGTATTCACACAACAATATATTGATTCCGTTAAGAAAAATAATCGTAACGACTTTATTCATTTCTATCAGTTGATAGATGTTTTAATAATTGACGACGTACAATTTCTTTCTGGCAAAACTGGTACGCAAGATGTATTTTTCCATATCTTTAACTATTTACACCAAAATGGAAAACAAGTAATTCTTACATCGGACAAAGCTCCTGTAGACATGCAGGACATTGAACAACGTTTATTATCTCGTTTCAAATGGGGTCTTTCTGCTGAATTGCACCAACCCGATTACGAAACTAGAATTTCTATTTTAAATAATATTTTATATCGTGATGGTGTAGAGATGCCTAACGAAATTGTTGAATATGTTGCTCAAAACATTAAATCGAATGTTAGAGAATTAGAAGGTGCTATTATCTCATTGATTGCGCAATCGTCTTTCAATAAAAAAGAAGTTACTTTAGAACTTGCTAAAAGCATTGTAGAGAAATTTGTTAAAAATGTGAAACGCGAAATCTCTATTGACTACATTCAAAAAGTAGTTTCCGATTATTTTCAATTGGATTTGGATACTTTGCAATCTAAAACTAGAAAACGTCATGTAGTTCAAGCAAGACAGTTGGCTATGTTTTTTGCAAAAAAATTCACCAAAGCATCGCTGGCAAATATTGGATCTCAAATTGGAGATAGAGACCACGCAACTGTATTACATGCTTGTAAAACCGTAGACAACTTGGTTTCTACCGACAAACAATTCAAAAAATTTGTAGAGGATATTCATAAAAAATTATCTTTATAAACGCAATTTTACTTCAAATTTTTTCCTTTTTAGGAATATAGAAATAATCATCATGCTGGTTAAAATAGTAATGGTATGCTTAGGAAATATCTGCCGATCACCATTGGCAGAAGGAATCTTAGCCTCTAAATTACCAAAAGATAAATTTCTAGTAGATTCTGCTGGAACAGGTTCTTGGCATATTGGCAAAAAACCCGATTCAAGATCTATTGCTACTGCAAAAAAACACGGTTTGAATATTTCAAATCAAAAAGGGAAACATTTTAACGCAACTTTTTTTGATGAATTTGATTATATCTATGTTATGGATAGTTCTAACTATAACGATGTAACTTCTTTAGCAAAAACAGAAGCCCATAAAGAAAAAGTAAAACGGATACTTGAGGAACTTTTTCCTGGCGACAATGTAGACGTCCCAGATCCTTATTATGGTTTGCAAAATGGCTTTGACATGGTATATGAAATGCTAGAAGAAGCCACAGATTTATTAGCAAAAAAATTAATAGAGAAACATTCTTAATGAATACTAAGAACTTAATAGGAAAACTTTATCTTATTCCAACTACGCTTGGCGACAGTAATCCGGAGGATGTTTTACCACAAACGGTTAAAAGAGCCATACAATTTATTGACCATTATATTGTGGAAAACGAAAAAACTGCACGCAAGTGTATTAAAAGCGTTTTGCCAGAAAAGGTACAATCTTCTTTAGTTTTAAGTACTTTAAATAAATATACCGAAATTGCCGAACACAACGCAATGCTTAAACCTTGTTTTGAAGGAATTAACGTTGGACTTATGAGTGAAGCCGGTTGCCCTGGCGTTGCCGATCCTGGTGCAGCAATTGTTAAATTAGCACATGAAAAAGGGATTCAAGTAGTGCCATTAGTAGGACCTTCGTCTATTTTATTAGCGATGATGGGCTCTGGAATGAACGGACAAAGTTTTGCTTTTAATGGGTACTTACCTATTGATAAATCGGATAAAAAAGCGGCATTAAAGAATTATGAGAAGTTTTCGCACGATAAAAACCAATCGCAAATTTTTATTGAAACTCCCTATAGAAACAATAAATTATTAGAAGATTTATTGCAAACCTTACAGCCAAGCACCCACTTGTGTATTGCTGCAGATATAACACTTCCAACAGAATACATCAAAACTTTTCGAGTTGCAGATTGGAAAAAAGTAACTATCGATTTACACAACAGACCTACTATTTTTATAGTGCATAAAATGTAAATTTTATTGTACTAATTTTATTGTTTTTTCTGAATTTCACAAAACAAAGTACATCCTTTAGCCCCGATTGTAGTGGAAATCCTGGCATTGCGATAAATTATAAGTAGTATTGCATGCTTCGTTCCTCGCAATGACAGATTGTAACGGAAAGCGGGAAACCAGTATTCTAAAATGCCCGAGCCTTTCGCTACTAATACAAAAATTAGTGAACTTTTACAGAACTATCGGCTTTAATGTTGTGGGTTTCGTAGCCTCCAAATTGTTTTAAATAACTTTTTATAGAAGTACCATAGCCATCCTTGCATTTTTTCTTACCATTGGACTCCAAATATTTCCGAATAGATCCAGCGCCACCAAGATGGGCTGCTGCTAGAATTCCGGATTCGGTTACTCGAACGCCATCAATAGTTTGTCCTCTAAATTCTTCAATAACGTCTTGCAATTTAAATTTATTGAATTTTATTAAAGCAACGAAAGCTTTTTCTTGCAATTCTGGACTGTTCAAAAAAAGGGTATTATTTTTTATTCCAAAAAAGCGCAAGGCAGAAGTTCCGAATTGGTATTTACCCATATAGCCTAAGGAATTTACCAAATGGTATTGCCCTTGTGATTCTCTGATTCCGATTGCTTCTTTAAAACCAATGAAATGTTTTCCGATAAAAGGTAGAGTTTGACCGATATAATCAGAAGGTTTTTCGGATGGAAATTGGTATAACAATTCCTCCTTTTCGCTTACATAAAATCGTTTATTATTTAAGTTTTCATTTGGTTTAAAAGCAGAGCTTATAAAACCAATTATCATAACGATTCCTATGTAAAACGACCATCTATTTATCATAAATTGTGATTTCCAAGCGCTGTCACCATCTTGATATTAACGGGACAAATATACAACTTTATTTTAAATAAAATTGAAAATCAAGCAGTTATGTATTTTAGAAGTATAAATAATGGAATTTAATTCCTTGTGAACCGCTGATTTCTAACGTTGGAGCAGGAATTTTAATGGAATTAAAAACTGAGAAAAAAGTTTTTAAAAAGTGTGATTTTGTATGAATTTTAGTCAAATCAGCATCAAAACTTAGGTAAAATTGTCGCGATTTTTTGGTTTCTAAAGAGGAAAAAAGAGGGTTATTTTCGGTTCTTCCGGTGATCATTCCGTCGGCTCCATAACCAACTGCAATATTCATCCATTTTGGAACTTTAGAAGATTTAAAAAACGAATTTACATTGGCAGAAAGCCAATAGGTTTGCCCGTTATAA
Organism: Flavobacteriaceae bacterium; assembly: GCA_947452415.1. GTDB lineage: Bacteria > Bacteroidota > Bacteroidia > Flavobacteriales > Flavobacteriaceae > Flavobacterium. The sequence continues at coordinate 4,004 of CANGCT010000099.1, read as the reverse complement.
TCTTTTAGAATTTGTTCGGATAAAGAACTCCCTAAAACATTTGGACGAAGACTTGCATATTGGGTGGTATGAAAGGAAAATTTAGGAACTATTCGTTGTTCGTTCCAAATTAGTTCTTGCGAAACGTAAAGAGCAGTTCCGGTGGTATTGGCAGCCATATCTCCCCAAGAAAAACCCCAATCGGCAGAATACCCGTCAAAAACCTCAACAGCAGTCATAAATACTAACCCAATGGTGGAGCCATAAATAAGTTGGCTTTTTTTAGTGCAGCCACTCCATTGCAAAGCATTGGCACCAAAAGCACCCAAGTGGTAGGAAGAAAACAAATGCCCGGCTTTGTCCATTTGTAGCCATTCGTCATTATCGTTCACCGAATGCAGGTTAGAATGGGCATAATCAGCATACCAAAGTTGGTTTAAGCCAATTAAAGCGCCCGAAGCCATAGTGGTTTCGGCAATAATGACTCCAGTTAGCCTTTTAGGTTGTAAGGTGTCGGAGGTTTTAAGGAACGACTGGAGGTTGGTTTGTGCAAATCCAAAAGGGGATTGTAACAGTATTAGAAAAATAAAATATATAGTTTTATTCATTAACTTTAAATCTTATTTATTCTTATTTGGATTTTGGCGGGTGTCAAAAATTCTATTTATATATACTTTTGTAATTCCTTCTCTGTATGTAATTTTGTAATGACCATGAATAAGTTTTCTATACTTATGCTTTAAATGCAGAAATTCTTCATCAACAGAACCTATTTTGGAGAAATCATGTGTTGGGTTTTCAAGAATTTCAACACAATTTAATATAGATTGAATGCTGTTTTTTGCAATTGAAAAACCATATAATTTGGAATTAAATTCAAAAGCCTTTTCTAAATCTTTTACTGCTCTTGAAGTTAAAAATACTGGCTTTACAATTCTTTCCAATTTTCAATTGCTTTTTTTATATCAGACAAACTATGAATTCTACCCGCTTTAATATCATCTTCTGATTCTTTAATTAGAACACTATTATCGGATTTGTTCATAAAATCTTTAATAATTTCGTAGAAATCTTTTACAAAATTTGCATCGCTACTATCAATAATTTGATGAAGTTCTTTTTTAATTTCTATAGTACTCATAGCGTTTATGATTTAGTAACTCAAAATTAGCGAATTTAATTAAACTATAAAATTTTAATTGGAAGTTTATCTTTTAGTACCAGTTCCATTCAACCAATCGGCATATTTTTTAGCATTTATTTGATGCTGCGGATAGGTAGAAGCAAATTCATGGTACCCAAAACGTTCTACACTTGCACAGAAATATATATAATCATTATTGTCTGGATTTAAAACGGCATCAATTGCTGTTATATCCGGCATTGCAATTGGACCTGGCGGGAAACCTATATTTACATAAGTATTATAAGGAGAATTGATAGTTAAGTCGCCATACAAAACTCGTTTTATAATTTGATCAAAATCATTGTCTCTTAATTTTACTGCATATATAATGGTTGGATCGGCTTGCAAAGGCATTCCTTGCTCTAATCTGTTTAGATATACCTTGGCAACTTTTGGTCGTTCGTCTTTTTTAACGGTTTCTTTGTGAACAATAGAAGCCAAAGTCATTACTTCTACTGGAGAAAGGCCTAGTTTTTTGGCTTTCATTAATCGCTCTAGAGTCCAAAATTTTTGGTACTCTTTTAGCATTTTATCTCTAAATTTTTCGGCAGAAACATTCCAATAAAACTCGTACGAATTTGGAATAAACATCGCAATTACATTATCCTTAGTGAAGCCGTTTTGTTTTAAAAATAGGGAGTCTCTAAAAACAGAAAGTAATTTAGTTGTGTCGGGTTCTATTTGAGAACTAATTCGAACGCATAAATTTTCTAAACGTTCTTGGTTGTTAAACGCCAGATTTACAGGAACGTTTCTTCTTAAAGTGGAAACCAAACCAAAACTACTCAGCCCTTTTTTAAACAAAAACCGACCTGGTTTTACATTCTTATCGTACGAACGAAGTCCGGCAATAAATTTAAAATTATTGATATTAGTAACATACGGAGATATAATCTCCAACACTTTATCGTAATTGGAACCCGTTGGAATTTCAACGTAAAAATCTTTCGAAACGTCTTTGGTATTATTGGTGAAATATTTGGCATAAACTACAATTGCAAAAATTAAAAAAATTCCTGCAGAGGTAATAAGTATTGTTTTTATCTTTTTGTTCAAAATAAATCCGTTTTAGGTTATTTATGATTTTTTTGGATTAATTAACTGAAAAAGGATTTCATCCTTGTAGGAATTATTAATATAAATCCAATCTTTTTTGATTCCGATTTTTTCAAATCCAAAAGTAGCAAAAAGGTTTAAACTAGAAACATTATCTACTGCAATATTTGCGAAAAGTTGGTGCAATTGTAATTGCTTAAAGGAATAAGCAATTAATATGCCTAATGCTTCTTTACCAAAGCCTTTGCCCTTATCGGTTTCTTTTTGAATTACAATTCCTATTCCAGCGCGGTTGTTTTTAGGGTCAAAGTCGAATAAATCGATTAAACCAATTGGGGTTCGAGATTTTTTAATACAAATTGCCAAACGCAATTGCTTGGCTTCGTATATATCTTGGTGGGCATTTTCTAGATATTGCCGAATTAAAAATTTACTATATGGAGTTTGGGTATTACTAACTTCCCAAACCGATTCGTCGTTTTCTATTTGATAAATAAAATCCAAATCTTCGGGTTCTAGTGCGCGGAGGTATAAGTTGGTTCCAGTTAATGTCATAAAAGTTTAGATTTCAATTTCTCCCTCAAAAATAAAAGTTGCAGGTCCTTCTAAAAAAACATTTTCAAAGTTAACTATATTTTTGATTTTAACTAAAAAGAAACTGAAATACCAACGTTAACATATCCGGATAAAGAATTAAAATAAGATTGCTCAACAAAACTATCGGCATTGCTTGATTTTGCCTTACTATTATCTTCTTTAATATTTAAAACATTTCCGCCAGAAACATAATAATTGAAGTTTTTCGTCTTGTAGGTTATTTTTGGCCTGATATCTAAAATGTTTTTAATACTAAAATTTGTTGTGCTATATTTATAGTAATAATTTTTTAACTCCCAACTTAATTTATCCTTTAACACCAACCCATTGAAATTAAGATAAGGAATTGTTTTTTGGAATTTATTAGAGATTGCTGATAAAGTACTTATTGAATTCGAATTACTTATAGACAATCCGAAACCAATATTGAAATCATTATTTTTAAAATACGAATTAATGCTAAGGTCGTATTTAGTTTGATAGGATTCTATTTGATTGGAAACATAATTGGTGAAATTTTCCTTTTTTAACAGTGAAGTTATGGTTTGAAAATTTATACCAAATGGAATATTTTTAAATTTTTTATCTACTACAAATAACATATAGGCTGTATTGTCAAGGCTAATTAATTTGTTTTGACTGTAAGTATTATTGTTGTCAATTATTGTATTTACACCTATATTATTATCTTTTTTATTATACATCAAATTGAAAAAAGCATTTAAATTTTTGTCAAAATTGGAATACGAATAATTCAATGAAAATTGATTAGACAGCAAAAAAGTATTGTTAAAAAGAGAATTATTGGTTAAAACTGTTCTGTAATCATTAATGACATTTCCTTTGATAAATTGATTTAAAGTATAACTTGAAAGGCTTCTCTTGAAACTAAATCCCAAATTTGATTTTTTACTAAAAATATAATTTACAGAAGCGAATGGTAAAAAGGTTGCGTTATTGGAATTTGAAAAATTAGTTAATTCTGCTACATTATAATTGACATCTGAACCTAAAGAAAATCGTATTTTTTCAGTAATTGACACTATCCTAAAAAGTGTGTAAGTTAAAAAATATAGGGGTTTGACTTTTTAATTAAAGTTGCACCCTTTTTTCAAATATAGTTAAGAACTGGTTGAGGATTAATCCCCAATTATGGATTGGCATTGACCATTTTTTGGTAGCTTCT
>CANGCT010000098.1 GCA_947452415.1 Flavobacteriaceae bacterium | reverse complement strand
ACTGTGCTTATTGTGAACTCCAAACAAGAAGCCTCTTAAGTGATTTACATACTAACATCAAATTGTCAGATGCTACAGATATCAAACAGTGTGCTGTGACAAGAAAAATAGAAATAAAATGTCACAGTGAATTATTATTATTATTATTATTATTATTATTTTTTTTTACAAAAGGCTTTTTGCCTAAGGCTGGTTTTTTAAAACCTTGTATTTTCATGTTTTTCTGAGCAGGTGCCAACGTTTTGTTAGATACTTTTTTGTTGGTACGAATTAAATCATTAGTTGTAGATAATTCTTCTTCACTGCCCAAAAGATTGATAGTCCCTTCAGATAGTTCATACAAATGTTCAAAAATAACCGTATCCGTAACCGTGTCTTTGTTCCAACTCAAATACGATTTTTTCATGTGGTTGGCAATAACTTTCACCAATGCACTTTTCATTTCGCCTTCCTCCCATTTGTTGGCAACTTCTATCATGTATTTGATATTATTTCCATAAAAACGGTATTTCGGATTTTTCTGCGGATACGCCAATCGCTCAGGCTTCAAGTTAATTACCTCTCTAGTTGGTATAGGGTATGGCGAATCTACATCCAACATAAAATCGGCCATAATAAAAATCTGGTCCCACAATTTATGCTGAAAATCGGGCACATCACGCAAATGCGGATTCAAACTCCCCATCACCTGAATGATGTAACGAGCCGCCTTATTGCGCTCTTCTCTATCGGCAATAACCTTAGCCTGATCAATCAATTTTTGCAAATGACGACCATATTCTGGTATAATTAAATGCGGTCTTTCGGCGTTGTATTCTAAATTAAATACCACGTCGTTCGCATTCTCTTTGATATATTTTGGTACCATATTAAAATGAAATTATTCCTTCAATTGTAGAAACTTCAATGTATTTTTCCACCACATCAGCAGGTGAATTCATCGTTACATTAATCGAAACACTAGTATATTTTCCTGCTTTCGATTGTTGCGTTTTAATCACTGCCCCCATATTATCAAACGCATTTTCCACCTCTTCTATTTTCTTAGCATCGGTAGGAACAATGAATTTATAAAGGTATTCAGATGGCCAACTGGAAGTATTATTCAATTCTTCCTTTAGGCGAATATAAAATTCTTCGGTCTTTTTATCCATTCTTAAATTAAAATAAACGCAAATATACATTTTTGATATTAGATATAAGATATCCCCTATTAGATTTTTAAGATTTACAGTATGAATTTTCAGGAGCGAATGGTTTGCGCATTTTAGTAAACGACCTTCCCGCTTTTCGTTGCAATCTTTTTCAACTACAACAGAGTTCAAAACTCTGTTGTAGTTGAAAAAGGATTTCCACTTTAATCGGGGCTAAACAGGTCCTGTCTTTTGTGAAATAAAAATTTCAAAAGAAATTATAAAATTATTGGAAGTAAAAACACCTCACTTTCCTTTGTTGTTTTAACATAAGAAGCATTCCGTAATTTATTTCATTAATAATATAGTTGCAATTCTTGTTAATAGTGCAATAAATATTTTTTTTTGTTAAAAAATAAATAGTATTTTCGCCTATACAAAATAGCTTTTTGTCTAAAAAATACTTCGTGGTGTAGAAAACATTAACATTTTAAATAAATATGAATAAAATTTTACTTGAATTGAACACATCAAATTTTTGGGTATTAAATTGGTATTACATTGTTGCAGTAATTATTTCATTTACAAGTCTCGTTTTTGGAATTAGAAATTTCTACAAAAAAAATAAAGACAAAGAAGAAATAAAAAATGATATAATTCCAAAAATTGAAACAAAAATTGACCCTATAATTAGTCCTATTATAAATCCTACCATTAGTCCTGTAAATAATATTAATGTAAACATAGGAAATAGGGAGAGTAAAAATCAAAGCAATGAAAATGATTCAGAAAAAAAGTCTGAAAACAGAGAAGCATTAATTGACTCCTTAAAATCAAAAATTAAAATTCTTTTTATTGATGATGATAAAAAATTTAACATCGTAAAGATTTTTAAGGATAGTAAATGGAAAAACACAAATTCTACAACTGATATTAAAAGTGTTGATGAACCAAAAGTAAAAGAAGCAGATATAATATTTGTTGATATTAACGGTGTTGGAAAATTATTAGTCTGTAAGGATGAAGGTTTGGACATTGCCTTAATGTTAAAACAAAAATATCCAAATAAAAAAATAATTATTTATTCAGCAAATAAAGATAATGACAACTTTCATAAAGCTTGGGATTTATGTGATTTTAAACTAGAAAAAAACGCATTATCATATCAGTATTTAAGCCTTGTTGAGCAATATAGTATTGAATTATATTCTAAATCATTATGAAAACATTTAATCAATTTATTGATAAAGATGGGAAATCAATATTAAATAATTTTCCGACTGAAATTCAAAATTTACTTGGAAATGATATATCCAAATCAGAAAAATTAGTAATCGAAATTTTTAACAAAAAAACAAAGGCAAGAATTGGAAAGTTAAATAATGAAAATGGAATTGTAGTTGTTTTATCAATTGAAGAAAGGTATGTAAACAGTTCAAGTTTATTTTCAGAATTATTAAAAATGTCAATAATTACTTTAGACAATATAATTACTTTTAGAAATAATTTTTCTTTAAATCAAAATGAATACGTACAAGATTTGGTTCATAATTTGACATCTTTAAATACATACAATGTTCAAGAATTAGAATCACTAATTCCTTCAAAAATATTAACACAAAATATCAATACACAAAGAGATGTAATAAAAAATATTATTTCAGAAAAACCAATTGTTACAGCAAATACATTACTAAAACTAATAAAATATAATTATGCAATGAAAGTTGAATTTTCAGTTTTTGAAAAAACAATTATGCAAAATCCAAAAGTTCAAAAATTAGAATTATCAATTAGAGAAATAATTTTATCTATTTTACAGGTTTTTATACAAGAATTTGAACAACGTAATATAATTGTTTCAATTGATAATAACGAAAAAAGATTTCATATAGATTTTGAAATATTATTTGTTTCTTTATTTTACATTTTAGAAAACGCAATCAAATATTGTTGTAGAAACTCAAATTTTAAAATTTTACTTAAAGAAGAACAAAATAAATTCATAGTAATTTTTGACATGTTGTCATTAAGAATTGAAGATGAAGAGATTGCTAAAATTTGTCAAAAAAAGTTTAGAGCAAAAAGTGCTATTCTTCATACTGAAGATGGAAAAGGTATAGGAATGAGTAGAGTATTAAAAACATTAAAATTAAATAATGCAGAAATTGAAATTATACCTAGGGTTACGGATTATACCAAAATAAAAAATAATTTAATATATGAACATAATCAATTCAAAATTATATTTGATACAAATAGAATTTTTTAAGTAAGCCTGCCGCAAAGTCTCCACTCACCGAAGAATTCTATTGTAAAATGATGCTTTGCGAGGCTCTTAACTACCTCGCAGACTAATCTAAAACTCAATAACCCTACATTTTAATTCTCAAAAAATGTAGTTATAAAAGTCGTTGCAACATAAAATCCAAACTGCACTAACAATCCTGAAGAAGTCCTTAAGATTAAAGTGCTAACAAGCATTTATATCCAACCAAAAATAAAATCCTAAAACAACTCCAATTATCTAAAACAATTCAATAAATTTGCGCCTTATTTTCAAAAACTTTGAACAAAGAAATTGTAGTTATTATCGGCGGTCCCGGAACAGGAAAAACAACCATCATTGACGGCTTAATAGCCAAAGGATATTGCTGCTATCCCGAGATTTCACGCGAAGTTACTATGGAAGCCAAAAAACAAGGAATCGAACAATTATTTCTAGAAAATCCATTGCTTTTTAGCGAACTACTATTAGAAGGGAGAAAAAAACAATTCCATAATGCAGTCGCAGAAACACATGACATTGTATTTCTAGACCGAGGAATACCCGACGTTTTAGCCTACATGCACTACATTGGCGATAGCTATCCCGCATTTTTTGATCGTGCTTGTCGCGAACATACCTACACAAAAATATTCTTACTTCCACCTTGGGAAGAAATTTATATAAGCGACGACGAGCGTTACGAAAACTTTGAACAAGCCAAGCTCATCTACAACCACCTTACTGAAACCTACGAAAAATACGGCTACAACTTAATTGAAGTGCCTAAAGGAACCGTGGAAGAACGCATTCATTATATTATAAATCAATTATAAACTCGTTTTTATTACATTTACACCATCATTGCATCCAAATACACAATTCCTAATTTGTAATTCGTAATTGATTAAAAATGTCCAATCCGTTAGCTATTCTTCAACAATACTGGAAACACGATGCGTTTAGAAAACCTCAAGAAGAAATCATTGCATCTATTTTAAACGGAAAAGACACCTTTGGTTTAATGCCAACCGGTGGCGGAAAATCAGTTTGTTTTCAAGTTACTGCAATACTCATGGACGGAATTTGCTTAGTAATATCGCCCTTGGTTGCCCTAATGAAAGACCAAGTCCACAACCTACAAAGTAAGGGAATTAAAGCTATCGCACTTACTGGCGGCATAGCTTCCGATGAAATAATTGACCTTTTAGACAATTGCCAATTTGGTAATTACAAATTTTTATACCTTTCACCTGAACGACTGCAAAGTGACTGGGTTTTGGAACGCATTAAAAACCTACCTATAAATCTTATCACAATTGACGAAGCACATTGTGTATCCCAATGGGGACATGATTTTAGACCTGCATACTTAAAAATTGCAAAACTAAAAGAGTATTTTCCAAAAGTTCCTTTTTTGGCCTTAACCGCATCGGCAACCAAAAGAGTGCAAGAAGATATTTTGGTGCAATTGCAAATGAACAATCCACAGATTTTTACAAAGTCCTTTGCAAGAGAAAATCTAGCCTATATGGTTTTTAATGTAGAAGATAAACTCCACTTGATGGAGCAAATTCTAAAGAAAAACCCACAGCCTTCTATAATTTATGTAAATAATAGAAAAGCCTGTTCCGAAACTGCCAACCAATTGCAATCGTTAGGATATACCGCAACCTATTACCACGGTGGTCTTTCTTCCAAAGAAAAAGAAAAACAAATGCAACTTTGGATGGACGAAAAAGTGCAAATTATTGTTGCCACCAACGCCTTCGGTATGGGAATTGACAAAGCCAATGTGAAAACGGTAATCCATTTACACATTCCTCCAAATCTAGAAAACTACTACCAAGAAGCAGGACGTGCAGGTAGAAATGGCGAAAAAGCATTCGCGGTTTTACTCACTAACCCTTCGGATGTAATTCATGTGGAAGCGCAATTTTTAAGCATATTATCCGATAAGGCATTTTTAAATTTGGTATTTATCAAACTTTGCAATTATTTTCAAATTGCCTATGGCGAAGGAATGGATGAAAAGTTTACCTTTAACATCAACCATTTTTGTACTAAATACAGTTTTTTCGTTTTGAAAGTTTTCAATGCCTTGCAGTTTCTAGACCGACAAGGAATTCTTACTTTATCGCAAGAATTTTCAGAAAAAATAACGCTACAATTTTGTATTCCTTCCAAAGAAGTTATGCGGTACATCAGTTTAAATCCGCAAGATGAAGAAGTAATTCTCACCATTTTGCGAACCAATCCTGGAGTTTACGAATCGCAATCGGTGTTAAACCTTTCTTTAATTGCTAAAAAATCCAATGCCGAGGAAAATCAAGTTTTAGCAATCCTTCACAAATTAAATGAGAAAGGAATTATAGAATTGCACGCCAAAAGCAACGATGCTTCGATTACTTTTAATGAAGTTCGCGAAGACGATAGAACTATAAATAGAGTTTCTAAATATCTAGAAGCACAAAACCAACTTAAAACCAGTCAATTAAAATCGGTTCTACATTATATTAAGGAAGATACTAAATGTAAAAGCAAGTTACTTTTGGAATATTTTGGAGAAGTGGTTACTGAAGATTGCGGTATTTGTTCCTTCTGTATATCTAAAAACAAGGAGAAAACAGATTTTGCAGTCCTTGCCGAAAAAATTATTGGACTACTAAAAATTCAGGAATTGAATTCTAGAGATATTCAAAAATTATCCAAATATCCAAAAGACGATGTTATCTTTGTGCTTCAAAATTTATTGGAAAACGATAGCATTATCGTTCAAGCCAATAATTTATATTCTATAAAAAAATAATTTAATACTATTGAGATTGCTTCATGCCTCGCAATGACACTATGGAAAAATTAAGAATCGTTTTTATGGGTACGCCCGAATTTGCCGTGGGTATTTTAGACTCCATTTTAAAAAACAAATACGAAGTGGTTGGTGTTATCACTGCTGCGGACAAACCTGCAGGTCGCGGACAAAAAATAAAATATTCGGCAGTAAAGGAATATGCTTTAGAGCACCAATTACATTTGTTGCAGCCTACCAGTTTAAAAGACGAACAGTTTTTAGAAGATTTAAAAAGTTTGAATGCCAATTTACAAGTAGTTGTTGCTTTTAGAATGTTGCCCGAAGTAGTTTGGAAAATGCCTAAGTTAGGCACGTTCAATCTTCACGCTTCCCTGTTGCCCGATTATCGCGGAGCGGCACCTATTAATTGGGCCATCATAAATGGCGAAACCAAAACGGGGGTTACTACTTTTTTTATTGATGATAAAATAGATACTGGCGCCATTATTCGTAGCAAAGAAACTCCTATTGCCTTTTCGGAAAATGCAGGAGCGCTTCACGACAGATTAATGAATTTAGGATGTGAGACTGTTTGCGAAACTTTAGGATTAATAGAAAAAGGAGAAGCAACTACTACTATTCAAAAAGATTCTAACGAAATTAAAACCGCTTATAAACTAAATAAAGACAATTGTAAAATAGATTTTACAAAATCAGGAATTGCCATTTATAACCTTATTAGAGGTCTTTCTCCCTACCCAAGTGCTTGGTGTATTTTTAAAGATGGTGAAACAGAATGGAGCGTTAAGATTTATGATGCCAAACTACAATTAGAAACCCATTCAGAAACCATCGGTAAATTGCTTACCACCAAGAAAGAGTTAAGAATTGCAGTCGTAGGAGGGTTTATAGAAATAATAAGTTTGCAATTTCCAGGTAAAAAAAGAATGAAAATAGCCGAATTATTAAACGGAATGTCTTTTTCTATCCATTCAAAAGCGTTGTAAAGTATTGAAATCATTGAAAAAACAATAGAAAAAAGTCTTAAAAACGCCACTTTTATTAACAAATCAAATGAGTTATCAACAAAATCACCTAAAATGACACCTATCACTTGCATAGTGTGTATTTTCTCCTAAATTTGTTTTGATTAACAACAATTTTTAACCAACAATTAATAACTATTATTATGAACAAATCAGAATTAATCGATGCTATTGCTGCTGACGCAGGAATTACAAAAGCTGCTGCAAAATTAGCTTTAGAATCATTTTTAGGAAACGTAGGATCTACTTTAAAAAAAGGTGGTAGAGTTTCTTTAGTAGGTTTCGGATCTTGGTCAGTTTCTAACAGAGCTGCTAGAGATGGAAGAAATCCACAAACAGGAAAAACTATTAAAATTGCTGCTAAAAATGTAGTGAAATTTAAAGCTGGTGCTGAATTAGAAGGTTCAGTAAACTAGTCTGGTTTCCTTTTCAATATAAAATCACGCTTTAAGCGTGATTTTTTTTTTGGGATAAATATTTGATTATATCTGTATTATTTGTACTTTTAAATAAAATTGTTCCAATATGATTTCAGAAAAACTCCAAAAAGGACAACTCCTTATTGCAGAACCTTCTATCTTGGGAGACCTCTCTTTTAATAGATCCGTAATTTTATTAGCAGAACATAATGAAGAAGGCTCCGTAGGGTTTATTCTAAACAAACCACTAGATTATACTATTAGTGACTTACTTCCAGAAATTGAAGCCTCGTTCAAGATATACAATGGCGGGCCTGTAGAACAAGACAATCTGTATTTCATACATACCATCCCAAAATTAATAACCAATAGTGTAGAGATTTCCAATGGCATTTATTGGGGAGGTGATTTTGAATTAACCAAAAGCCTTATAAATGACGGAAAAATAAACAAAGAAGATATTCGTTTTTTTCTTGGTTATTCAGGCTGGGAACAAAAACAACTAGAAAGCGAATTGGAAAGTAACTCTTGGATTGTTGCAATTAATACTCTTAAAAAAGAAATATTAAGCAAGTCTTCTAAAAAATTCTGGAAAGAAAAAATTTCTGAATTGGGTGGCGAATACATCATTTGGTCTAACGCGCCCGAAAATCCAGGATTAAATTAATTCATTCAATTTTTGAAATAATTCATTAGCTAATTTTGTTGTATAAGCTTTTTTACGGTATTGCGTTATAGGCTGAATTCCAATAATGACATTAGTGATAAATAGTTCTTCTGCTTTTTGCAAATCAAAAGGTGAAATAGATTCTTCTAGAACTTCCAATCCTTCAATTTTTTTTGCAACTGCAAGAACTTGTTTTCTAACAATGCCATTTAAACATCCGTCTTCAATAGGTGGTGTAACGAGTTTATGTCCTAGTAGCATGAATATATTTCCGTTCAATGCTTCCACTACATTTTTTTCATTATTAAGCAGCAAACAATTTTGTAAATCATTTTCTTGTGCGAAAATACTTCCTGTAATATTAATCATTTTATTAGTAGACTTAATTGTAGATAGTAATTGCTTCGCAATAAAAAAATCTTTATACAAATCTACTTCATAACTAGTTTCCAAAAAAGTATAAAGCTTGGTGGCTAATGGAAACGCTTGGATAATATAAGAAGTAGTCTTAGTTTCGGGTGTATAAAACCCGCCATTGTTTCTATAAATCGTTAATCGAATTCGTGCCGATTCGGCACAATTATTTTTTGCAGCAGTGCTCAATATTTGTTCTTCAAGGAATTCTAAAGTAAAATTACCTGGTATTTGCATTCGCACTATTCGCATGGAAGCCATCAATCTAAAATAATGATCTTCAAAGAAAAGAATTTTATTATTTACTACTTTTAGAGTTTCAAAAATACCATCCCCATACAAAAACCCACGATTGGAGGCAGATAAACAAACCTCAGAAGAAAGAAAAGTACCGTTACTATTAATCATAAAAAAGTCCTATTAAAAAACAGGACAAATATAACTTTAATAAATGGGATTTATTTAGACCGAACCAATAATATGCTTCAAATCGGAAACTTGGTTTTCCCACAACTTTATGGATTCATCCATTTCGTCTTCTTCTGCAAAATCTACAATCATTAGTGACACATCTTTAGTGATTTCATCTTCTAAAATTCGTATTTCAAAGTAATATTCCGTATCATTTTTATCCTCATCAATCCATTTAAATTTGACTTTTTCACCTGCTTTCTTAGAAGATAACCGAGCATTTTCTTCCGAATTATTCCATTCAAAAGTATAAAACTCTCCACGAGAATTTACACTGTCAGCAAACCATTCTTGTAAGCCAGAGGGTGAAGAAATATATTGATATAATAATTGTGGCGATGAATTAATAGGAAATTCAATTTCGTAACGAACTTTAGTGGACATATTCTAAATTTTTATAAATATATAATTTTTATTTAAAATACAAACAAAGAAAAAAAATATTTTATTTTCTTAAACTAATATTTGTATGCTGTGATATTAATATTATATTTGCACCCGCGTTCCAGGGCGCACAACCCCTCATGGCGAGGTAGCTCAGTCGGTTAGAGCGCAGGATTCATAACCCTGAGGTTGGGAGTTCAAATCTCCCTCTCGCTACGAAAATCTTCACAGAAATGTGAGGATTTTTTTTTGCAGTAAACTCACTATAACTATTGAAATT
>CANGCT010000097.1 GCA_947452415.1 Flavobacteriaceae bacterium | reverse complement strand
TTGATTTAATAATTCTAATGCTGAACCAAAGGATATTTCTGTAAATCGAGCTTTGTCTTTCATTGAACTTCTTCCAGAACCTTCTGCTAAATTTGAAGCTATAGAAACTGAACATCTTCTCATCTGACTTGTCATTCCAAAAAGTTCCTCTTTTGGAAATAGTTTCGTTACTTTAAAAATTTCTAAGGCTAATTCTCTTGCTTTTTGCCAAGCAATAAGTTTTTCAAAACTAAATATTTTCATTTCTCTACTTATAAACTTATAAACACATCAACTTATAAACTAAAAATTCAGTTTCATTCCTTCCGAGATAGTATTTACACCTTCGGTAACGATAACATCTTTTGCTGTTAATCCGCTTTCAATTTCGGTTACGTTATCGGATGATTTTCCGGTAGTTACTATCACTTTTTTAGCAATACCCGTTTTTCCGTTAATTTGAGTTGCTAGGAATACAAATTTGTCTCCTTTTCCATCTTCTTGCACCACATTGGTAGGAACTACAATTGTATTTTTACTTACGTAATCGGTAATTTTAAGTTTGGCAACTTGGTTTGGACGCAATAAATTCTCCGGATTAGGAACGCTTACTTCAATTGCAAAACTTCGGTTGCTTGGGTTGACAAAACTTCCCACTTGACGCACTTTTCCTTTATAAGTTTTTCCTAATGAAGTTAAGAAAACTTCTACTTCGGTACCCACCTTTAGTTTTCCAATATAGGTTTCTGGCACTGTAGTAGAAACGTACATATTTCCTAAATTCACAATTCGCATTAGTCCTTGAGCGCTTGGTGCTACAACTTGTCCTTTTTCTACAAAAACATCATCAATAGTTCCTGAAAAAGGCGCTTTGATTACTGTTTTATTTAATTGTGCTTTAATCTGAGCAACACCTCTTTGGGCAGAAATCATTTGCGTTTGTGCTTGCAAATATTGCATTTCAGAACCAATTTTTTGATTCCAAAGATTTTTCTGGCGTTCAAAAGTAGTTTTTGCCAAAGCATATTGATTTTCTAAACTTGCTACTTGTTGGCTCAATCCTGCATCATCCACACGTCCTAGAATTTGTCCTTTGGAAACTCTTTGTCCAGATTTTACATTTAATGCTACTAAAGTCCCTTGAAATTCAGGTTGTACTAAAATGTTTTCTTTAGTATTTACACTTCCTTGCACTTCTAAATAATGCGTAAAAGTAGTATCGTTAACTTCTAAAACCGAAACTAATGCTTCGTCTTTTTTTACATCTAATGTTGCTAAAGCTTCGTCAATTTTTGCTAAATCGGCTTGAATTAATGCTTTTTTTGCTTGAAGTGCGGTAACGTTTTTAGAAGCAATTATGCTATCAATATTTGTTGTGTCTTCTTTCTTCCCACAAGAAAAGATTAGTATTGAGAACGTGGAAATTAGGATTATTTTTTTCATAATTTGAAGGTTATAAGGTGATGAGTTTATTAGTTTAGTTTTTTGTGTCATTGTTTAAGTTGTGATTTATGTAAAGCATCTAGCATTAATGTTGTTTCTTCAAGTTCATTTCTTATTGTTTGGTACTCTTCATTTGAAAAAAACTTAAGTTCTTTACAAATTATGGTCTGATTTAATAATTCTAACGCAGACCATAGGCTATTTCTGTGAAGCGAGCCTTGTCTTTATGTGAATGTCTTCCAGATCCTTCTGCAATATTGGATGAAATGGAAACAGAACACCTTCTCATTTGACTCACAAGTCCGAATAACTCTTCTTTCGGAAATGACCTTGTGACTTTATATACAAAGATGGAAAGGTTTTTAGATTTATTCCAAACTGTTAATTTTTCAAAAGAGTATATTTTCATTTTTTAGGTGATAATTTTAATTTAATATTTAAGAATTTTATAAGTTAAGTTGCAACTAAACTCATAACCTTATAAACTCCTATACTTTTTTAAAAACTATTTGTTTCCGATTACTTTTTCTAATGTTGCTTTTTTGCTTATTACATCTACCATAGTTTGTAAATAACTTTGTTGGGAGGTGTATAATTGGCGTTGGGCTTCCGTAAAATCAAAACTACTAGAAAGTCCTTCTTTGAATTTGATTTGTTGTTTTTTCTCGATGCGTTCTGCTAATTTTAAATTTTCTTTGGAACTGTTGTATTGTTCAATGCTGTATTCATAATTGCTTTTTGCATTTTGATAACCAAGTTTCAGTTTTTGTTCTGCATCTGTTAAATCGGTTTTGGCTTTCTCTAATGCTATTTTTGCTTGTTGCGTTCTAGCACTTCTGGCAAAACTGCTAAATAAAGGAACGTTTAAACTTATACCAAGATTGGAATAATTAAAATACCGTTGACTAGAATTGAAGAACGAAAAGGTATTGCCAAAGGAGTTGTATCCAAAATTTACCCCTGCAGCCAATGTTGGCAAGGCTTTACTTTTTTGCAATTTCATTTCTAAATTACGTTGGTCTACAAAATTTTGAGAAATTAGGTAATTAATGTTTCCTTTTGGATCAAATTCAGCAGATTTTAAAGCCAAATCCAAATTGTTTTGCGCTAATAGTTCTAATTTATCAGTTAAGGTAAGCGTGTCGTCAATGTCAATTCCTAAATTTACTTTTAGCATTTTTAAACTAATTTCTTTTAGCCGGGTAACATAATTCAAGTTACTATTTACAGAGGACAAGGTGATTTTTAATTGCTCTACATTTTCTTCTTCAATAAGACCATTTTTATAGGTTTGATCGGTATCAAAAAGCGTTTTTTCTAAAATAACTTTATTTTTTTGTAGAATTTGAGCACTTTCCTCTGCTAATAAAACATTCCCATACGAATTGATAATCATTTCTTTAACGTCGGAATCCGTTTTTACTTTGTAATTTTCATAAAATTGAAGATAGGTTTTAGAAGCCTGAAGTGCTACTATATAAGAACCATCAAATATAAGTTGTGTTAATGATAAACTACCGCCACCATTATGTTTGGTTCCAAAAGAAACTTCGGCGAATTCTCCAGCTGGACCACCAAAAATTTGTGCTGGCAATAGTGAAGTTTGCAATTTAAAATTGTCTTGATAATTAATGGCTCCATTAATTTGAGGCAAACCCATTGCAGTGGTTTCCCATTTTTTCTTTTTGGCAATTTCAATGTCTCTGCCAGCATTGATTTCGCTTCTGTTGTTAGTCAAAGCATGAGAAATAGCCTGATCTAAACTAAAAGAATAATTTTGTTTTTTATCTTGTGCTTGCATCGCTAGGGCAAACAAAGTAAAAATAAGAATTAATTTATTTTTCATTTTATAGTTTGTTATTAAGTAATTTTTCTAATTTTTCAATTCCCTTTTGGGTGCAAATCGCTCGAAGGTGGTATTCTAAATAGGTGTCTTGAACTAATTTGGAACTAAATTCATCGGGATTAAAAAGTTCGGCGTCTTTAATGCTGGTCATTCCTGCAAAATAAAATCTTCCTATAAGTGGCAAATTCAAATTTTCTCTAAAAAACCCTTGTTGCATTCCTTTATTTAAATTGTCAATTACACAATAATCCATCTTTTCAAATTGACGCATCATAAGCGTTTTGTGAATATTAGGATAAAATTTTTGTAATTGATAAATAGGAGAGGCGTTTTCGTCTTTTAAATGTTTCATCACAAAATCTTTGATCACAAAAAGTTCCTCAATAGGATTATTATCTAGAAGCATTATTTTGTCAATTCCATCAGAAATAGTTTCAAAAAGATGAAGTGTTGTTGCTTCTACCAAATCATTTTTATTTTCAAAATGATGGTAAATCGTTTTTTTAGAAATCCCCATTTTAGAAGCAATCTCATCCATTGTCACACTTTTAAAGCCGTGTGTCAAGAACATTTCGGTAGCCGTTTCTATTATTTTTTGGTTCATTGTAAAAAGTATTATAAAGAAATTCCACCAGATGCTTCAATCCGTTGCCCGCTAATCCAATAACCATCTTTAGAACATAAAAAAGCAACAATGCCGCCAATATCATTGGCTTCACCAACTCTTCCAAGAGCTGTAATATTGGCTAAATATCCTTTTATTTGTGGATTATTTCTGATAGTAGCATTATTAAAATCGGTTTCTATTGGCCCAGGCGCAATAATGTTTGCAGTTATTCCTCGGGCGCCAACTTCTTTAGCTAAATAGCGTGTAAAAGTTTCAACTGCTCCTTTCATAGAAGCATAAATAGAATAACCAGGATTGCAAAAACGAGTGGTTCCACTAGAAATATTTACAATTCCTCCTCCGTCGTTTATTAAAGGTAGTGCTTTTTGAGTTAAGAAATAGACACTTTTAAAATGAATATTTAATAATCGGTCAAAATCTTCTTCGGTAGCATCAAGATAAGATATTGTTGCGCCAACTCCAGCATTATTTACAAGATAATCAAAAGTTGTAGCGTTCCATTTTTCTTTTAAAACTTCAGAAACTGACGCGATGAAATCGCTTAAACTAGAAATTTCATTAACATCCAATTGTAGTGCTACTGCTTTTCTACCCATTGCTTCAATGGTATTTACTACTTCTTGCGCTTCTTCCTTTTTAGTGTTGTAAGTAATGATAATGTCTTTCCCTGCTTCCGCTAGACGCAAAGCCATATTTTTACCTAAACCACGGCTTCCTCCAGTTACTAATGCAATTTTTGGTATCATATTCTTTTGAATTTTAAGTGGCAAAGGTACCATGGAAACTTTAAATACAAAAATAGTTTCCAAAGTATTTACATAAATTTAACATTTAAGATAAGTTTAGAAGTTTATAAAAGAGTTTAGAAGTTTAGGTGGGAGTAATAAAAAAAATCTATTTTTGTAGAAGCAAATATTTTTGAGTTTCGAAAGGCTAAACTTCTAAACTCTTAAACTCATAAACAAAAAAATGCACGAAATTTCCCATTATCAAGAACTAATTACTAATTATTTTTCGGATTTACATTTGACAAAAGATCCCAAAAATCTTTACGAACCAATTGAATACATATTATCTCTTGGCGGAAAAAGAATGCGTCCAATTTTAACCTTAATGGCAACCGAAGTTTTTGATGTAGATTGCAAAAAAGCATTGGCAGCAGCTACGGCTATTGAGGTTTTTCATAATTTTTCATTAGTGCATGATGACATTATGGATGATGCCCCTTTGCGTAGAGGTAATGAAACGGTTCACGAAAAATGGAATATCAATACAGGGATTTTATCTGGAGATGCCATGCTGATTTTGGCCTACCAGCATTTTGAAGAATACGAACCAAAGATATTTAGAGAATTAGCAAAATTGTTTAGTAAAACGGCTTTAGAAGTTTGTGAAGGACAACAATACGACGTCGATTTTGAAACCAGAGACGATGTTACCATTCCCGAATATCTAAAAATGATTGAATATAAAACCGCAGTTTTAGTAGCAGCCGCTATGAAAATGGGCGCTATTGTTGCAGAAACCACCAATGAAAATGCCGATTTAATTTATGATTTCGGATTGAATTTAGGCTTGGCGTTTCAATTGCAAGACGATTATCTAGATGCTTTTGGTGACCCTGAAACTTTTGGTAAGCAAGTGGGAGGCGATATTATTGAAAATAAAAAGACCTATTTGTACCTTAAAGCGATTGCATTTTCTGATGAAAATCAAAAAAATCAATTGCTGCATCTTTTCTCAATTCATCCATTAGATAATAAGGATAAAATTACCTCTGTAAAAGAGATTTTCAATGCTTCAGGTGCTTCAAGCGCTACCCAAAAATCAATTCAAGAGTATACATTAAAGGCTTTTGAAACTTTAGAAAAAATGAATATATCTTCTGATAAAAAAAATATGTTGCGCACTTTTGGAGAAAATTTAATGAATCGTAATGTCTAGTTTCATCGCGCCAATATCAACAGATAATTTACTTTACGAAGCCGAAAAAGAAAAATTGTATATTAAGCTGATTGAGCAGTTAAATAAAGATTTTAATTTTGCTAATGAACCGATAGATTTGCCAATTGGCATTCTGCCAGAAGAGTTAAAATTCCAACTTCATGAAAAAATTTATAGATTGATTCAGTACAAGTTTGCCGAATATTTAAGCCTTCTTTATATTGTGGATGTTCCCGAAGAACAAGTAAAAAAACTCGACGGGTCGGATATTATGGAATTGTCCCAACAAGTAGCGTTCTTGATTTTAAAACGGGAATGGATGAAAGTTTGGTTTAAAAATAGATATTAAAAATAAACTCTAATAAACGGCATCAAAGCATCGCTATAAACATTTTTATCCTTATTGTATAATAAATTATAACGCATTCCTACAGTTACATTTTCCATTCGGTAGCCACCACCAACAAATAATCCAGTGTTCCAAAAATTATCTTTTAAGGTACCTGTTGTTGGATTTCTAAAAGTATTATTCACTCGCACTTGTTCTACTTCTAACGATAATTGGATTTCCTCCATTGGATTGAAAAGAGAAATAACATTAACACCATAAATTCCAGAGTTATAAAAATCCTTTTGCGAAACAATGCTTCCTTGCAATCCAGCTCCAATAGAAATATAGTGGTTCAGTTTGTAAATTGCACTCGGGGCAACCGTAACATCGGTAAAACCAGAGCCAACACTTATGCCAAATCCACCACCAAATTGTATGTGTTTCCAAAAATCACTTTTGGGTTTGGCAGGGTTGTCTGTTTGACCATAAATACCAACACTGTTTATTAAAAAAAATAAAACCAGCAACGTTTTTGTTAAAATTTTTACAGAATCCTTTCTCATTAGAATGTATATATTTATTTAGCGAGATAAATGTACTAAAAACATAGAAAGATTGTTATAAATATTTTACTTTTGCATAAATTTTTTTAATTACACGATTATTTATATAAAAATATATGGATAGGTTTTCTTTCTTAAACGCAGCACACACCGAGTTTTTCGCACAATTATACGACCAATATGTTGAAAATCCAGACAGCGTAGAGCCAAGTTGGAGAGCTTTTTTTCAAGGTTTTGATTTTGGAATGGAGACCTATAATGAAGAATATGCAGGGACTCAAATTGCTAATTATGTAGCTACTTCTCCTGATAACGGTCAAGTATCTGAAAAATTACAAAAAGAATTTAATGTTCTTAAATTAATTGAAGGGTATAGAACAAGAGGTCATTTATTTACCGAAACCAATCCGGTGCGCGATAGGAGAACCTACGAGCCTAATTTGGATTTGGTTAATTTTAACCTTTCGGATGCCGATTTAAATACGGTTTTTGATGCTGCCAAAGTTTTGGGGCACCAACCATCAACATTAAAAGATATTTTATCCCATCTTAAAAATGTGTATTGCCAACATATTGGTATTGAATACATGTACATGAGAAAACCAGAGGTTATTCAATGGATTCAAAATAAATTGAATGTCAATGATAACCTTCCTAGTTTTGATGCAAATCAAAAAAAGCACATTCTTGAAAAATTAAACGAAGCGGTTTCATTTGAAAACTTTCTTCATACTAAATATGTAGGACAAAAACGTTTCTCCCTTGAAGGAGGTGAAAGCATTATTCCAGCGCTAGATGCTTTAATTGAAGCTGCTGCCGAAAAAGGGGTGGAACATTTTGTAATGGGAATGGCGCACCGAGGAAGATTGAATATTTTAGCTAATATTTTTGGTAAAAACACCCAAGATATCTTCTCGGAATTTGACGGAAAAGACTACGATCAAGAATATTTTGATGGAGATGTAAAATACCACTTAGGGTTAACCTCTGAAAGAACTACTGAGTCAGGTAAAAAAATCAATCTAAACTTAGCTCCAAATCCTTCGCATTTAGAAACCGTTGGAGCCGTTATTGAAGGAATTACACGTGCTAAACAAGACCGTCATTTCCCAAATGATTTTTCTAAAGTATTGCCAATTGCCGTTCACGGAGATGCCGCAGTAGCTGGGCAAGGAATTGTTTACGAAATAGTTCAAATGGCACAATTAGACGGATACAAAACAGGTGGAACTATACATATTGTAATCAATAACCAAGTTGGTTTTACTACCAATTACCAAGATGCTCGTTCGTCTACTTATTGCACCGATGTTGCTAAAGTAACTTTGTCGCCTGTACTTCACGTAAATGCAGATGATGCTGAAGCAGTGGTTCATGCCATGTTGTTTGCGTTAGATTTCCGAATGGAATTTGGTCGTGATGTATTTATAGACTTATTAGGATACAGAAAATATGGGCATAACGAAGGGGATGAACCTCGTTTTACCCAGCCTGTTTTATATAAAATCATTGCTAAGCATCAAAATCCTAGAGATATTTATGCTGAAAAATTGATAAAAGACGGAATCGTAGATGCGGCCTATATGACCAAAATAGAAAACGATTACAAAGAAAAATTAGATGAAAATTTGCAAGCTTCTCGTAAGAAAAGTGTAACAATCATCAAGCCATTTATGCAAGATGAATGGACAGGATTTAAGCAAGTTTCCGATGATGTCATGCTTCAAAAAATTGACACCAAATTTGATAAAAAACAATTAGACGAAATTATAGGAGTAGTTTCTACCTTGCCTTCCGATAAGAAATTCATCAACAAAATTTCTAAAATCGTTACCGACAGAAAAACCATGTACGATAATAATGTTATCGATTGGGGAACTGCCGAAACTTTGGCTTACGGATCATTACTATATGAAGGATATAATGTTCGTGTTTCTGGACAAGATGTTGAAAGAGGAACTTTTTCACACCGTCATGCTGTAGTAAAAGTAGAAGATAGCGAAGAAGAAGTGATTCTTTTAGATACTTTAAAAAATAGCAAAGGAAGATTCCAAATATACAATTCCCTATTATCCGAATATGGAGTTTTAGGATTTGATTATGGATATGCCTTAGCATCCCCAAAAACATTAACCATTTGGGAAGCACAATTTGGAGATTTTTCTAACGGATGTCAAATCATGTTAGACCAATATATCTCTTGTGGTGAAGACAAATGGAACAACCAAAACGGAATTGTTCTCTTATTGCCTCACGGATACGAAGGGCAAGGAGCTGAGCACTCTTCGGCTAGAATGGAGCGTTATTTGCAACTTTGCGCACGACACAACATGTATGTTGCCGATTGTACCACGCCAGCCAATTTCTACCACTTGTTGCGTAGACAAATGAAAACCAAATTCCGTAAACCATTGGTAGTATTTACACCAAAAAGTTTATTGCGTCATCCGCTTTGCGTGTCAACACAAGAAGATTTATACAATGGTCAATTTCAAGAAACCATTGACGACAGTTCGGTAGACAAGAAAAAAGTAAAAACGGTA
Organism: Flavobacteriaceae bacterium; assembly: GCA_947452415.1. Lineage (GTDB taxonomy): Bacteria > Bacteroidota > Bacteroidia > Flavobacteriales > Flavobacteriaceae > Flavobacterium. The sequence continues at coordinate 697 of CANGCT010000097.1, read as the reverse complement.
GTTTTCTGTACCGGAAAATTCTACTATGATATTCTTGCCGAAAGAGGAAATTTAGAAAGAAATGATGTAGCTTTGGTTCGAATTGAGCAGTTATTTCCGTTGCCAGTTGAGCAGTTGAAAGCTATTATTGCAAGTTATCCAAATGCCGATGATTTCGTTTGGGCACAAGAAGAGCCTAAAAACATGGGAGCTTATAGCTATATGTTGATGAATTTTGATTTAGTAAAATGGAGATTAGCATCGCTTAAAGCTTATGCAGCACCAGCAGCAGGAAGTAGCACTCGAGATAGAAGACGTCATGCCGATGCGATTAGAATGGTTTTTGATAAAAATTTATTTAGATAATGCCAACGATTTTTTACATAGATGGATTTAGATTTTTCTTTATAGTAATGAACATTTACCAAAACACATTCATATTGAAAAAGCAGAAAAAACTGCAAAAATCAATCTTGAAAATGTTGAATTAGTTAAGTCATTAGGATTTAATGCTTCTGAACTGAAACAAATTCGTAATTTAGTAGAAGAAAATAATGAACTTTTAATACAAAAATGGGATGAGTTTTTTAACAATTAACAAATCGAAAAACGCAATAAATATTGCTTTTGAAAATTCTAAAATGATTGTATTTTTAGAAGATGGAAGAGAATTAGCAATCCCATTAGAGTGGTTTCCAAGATTAAGAAAGGCTACCCA
>CANGCT010000096.1 GCA_947452415.1 Flavobacteriaceae bacterium | reverse complement strand
TTCCTTTTATAATTGACAACGAGCACAAACAATTTTATTATCGTGGATTACAAGAATTTGAAAAAACAAAAGAATATTTGATAGATACTTGTCTTTCGGCACAAGACACCTACCAAATTTGGGTAGATTATTTTTATGGAACTATATAGTTAGAAAATCAGTATCTTTAAGAGCCAATCCAGCTATCCGTTACAAGTTTTCTTGTTTCAAACCATTTTTGTAAGTCGCAAAAAGAGCTTCCTTCGGTCGCTTTTTTGCAACAACAAAAATTAGTTTTCAACTGCAAAAAGCTTTTCACTACTATCTGGGCTAGGGCTGTAGGCATTAATTGAAAGGTTAAGTTATGAATAAATTTAATTCTTTTTTGAAGAAAATTAAACTAATTGAAATGTTCAATTTAGAAATTCCGTTGTCAACTAATGATTTGGTTGAAAAATGGAAAGTTGTTTTATATAAAGATCAGTCAGGTTTTTTAGGGGATAAATTTTCTAATAAAAGTAGGTTCATTGGTGAAGTAGATTTACAAGGATTCAAATGTAGAAAGGACTTTCGAAGTATGAATAAAGACAAAGTTTCAGTTTCTGCCAAAGGTTCTTTCACTGATTTAGCATATAAAACGAAAATTGATGTTACAATTAATGGTTTAGATTTAATGACAAAGATTTTTTATAGTTTAATTACTGTTTTTTTTTCAATGCTTTTTTTTTCAATGTTCAAATCAGATTTTAAAGTTAATAACCCAAATTCAGAATATGCGCTTCCATTATCTCTATTCTTTTTGATTTTATTCATTCTTTTTGGATATTACATGATGAGAAAATCTATGGAGATATTTAAAAATGATTTAGAAAGAGAATTACGGAATTTAGTAGATAAATAAAAACATCAAGACAGTTTGTCACATAAAATAAAAGGTACGACCTTTGCTTTAAATATAAAATACAAGTTTTAGCACAACAACTTTAAACATATAAACCTTTTAAACTAAAATTTAAAATGAACTACGGAAAAGAATTTAAAAAATTTGCGACCAAACATCAAGGGGTAAACGCAATGTATTATGACAAAATTGTTGGCGCCATGAACCCAACTAACATGACCCCTTATATTATTGAAGAACGCCAATTGAATATTTCACAACTTGACGTTTTCTCCCGTTTAATGATGGATAGAATTATCTTTCTAGGAACCGGAATTGACGATCAAATTGCCAATATTGTACAAGCACAATTGTTGTTTTTAGAAAGCGTTGACGCATCTAAAGATATTCAAATTTACCTAAACTCACCAGGCGGAAGCGTTTATGCAGGATTAGGAATTTACGACACCATGCAATACATCAAACCAGACGTTGCTACAATTTGTACCGGTATGGCAGCCTCTATGGGTGCAGTTTTGTTGTGTGCAGGTGCAGCAGGAAAACGTTCGGCATTACCACATTCTCGTGTCATGATTCACCAACCATCTGGTGGCGCACAAGGAGTTGCAACCGATATGGAAATCAACTTACGCGAAATGCTTAAACTAAAAGACGAATTATATAAAATAATCTCTCACCATTCAGGACAAACATTTGATAAAGTACATACCGATTCAGAACGTGATTATTGGATGATTGCCGACGAAGCAAAAGAATACGGAATGATTGATGAGGTATTGAGAAGATAATTAAGTTGGAAGTTGGAAGTTAGAAGCAGGGGAGTTATCCTCTTCTAACTTCCAACTCCCATCTTCCAACTAAAAATAATGGCAAAAGAAAAATTAGAATGTTCCTTCTGCGGAAGAAAAAAACCAGAAACCAATTTATTGATTGCTGGTATTGACGCTCATATATGTGATAAATGTATTGAGCAAGCGCATGGCATTATTCTGGAAGAATTGAAAACCAATTCGAATGTAAAAATCCCTTCCGATTTAATTTTGCGTAAGCCAAAAGAAATCCGAGCATTTTTAGACCAGTATGTTATTGGGCAAGACCAAACCAAAAAAGTAATGTCGGTGGCGGTGTACAACCACTATAAACGATTAATGCAACAGCAACACCACGAAGAGGTAGAGATTGAAAAATCCAATATCATCATGGTAGGACAAACCGGAACCGGAAAAACTTTAGTGGCTAAAACTATTGCTCGAATGCTAGACGTTCCGTTGGCAATTGTAGATGCTACCGTTTTAACCGAAGCAGGATATGTAGGAGAAGATGTAGAAAGTATTTTAACCCGTTTACTTCAAGCTGCCGATTATGATGTGGCTAAAGCCGAACGCGGCATTGTATTCATTGATGAAATAGATAAAATTGCTCGTAAAAGCGATAATCCTTCTATAACCCGTGATGTTTCTGGCGAAGGAGTGCAACAAGCCTTGTTGAAATTATTGGAAGGAACTGTGGTGAATGTACCGCCAAAAGGAGGTAGAAAACATCCCGACCAAAAATTCGTTGAGGTAAATACGCAAAACATCCTTTTCATTGCAGGTGGTGCTTTTGACGGAATTGAAAGAATTATTTCCAAACGATTGAATAGAACCGCTGTAGGATATGCAACTTCTAGAAATGTAGACAATATTGATAAAGACAATTTGTTACAATACATCATCCCTAAAGACATCAAAGATTTTGGATTGATTCCAGAAATTATAGGTCGTTTACCCGTATTAACCCACATGGATCCGTTAGATAGAGAAACGTTGCGTTCTATTCTTACAGAGCCTAAAAATGCGTTAATAAAGCAATACGAAAAGTTGTTTTTGATGGACGATGTAACGTTTACTATCACCAACGATGCCTTAGATTATATCGTGGATAAAGCATTAGAATATAAACTAGGCGCTCGTGGATTGCGTTCGTTGTGTGAAGCCATACTTACTGATGCCATGTACGAATTACCAAGTTCTAACGAGAAAACTCTAGAGATTGACAAAGATTATGCCGAGCATACGTTAAATAAAAATTTATTAAAACGATTGGAATTGGCTTCGTAATCAACTTCAAGCTCATTAAAAAACCAAATAAAGCTCAAAAACATGCGTTTTTGAGCTTTATTTATTAAATTTGTGAGCTCAAAGCTAAAACATGGCTAAACTTAAATTCGATTTACCGAAAAAAATTCTTAATTATATTAAAGAATTTCCTAATAGTTCTTCTAAAGAAATTTATGAAGCATTGGATAATCTTGCTGCGTATGCAACTGTTAAAAGAACAATCCAAGAGTTATTAGATGACAATCTTATTGTTACAAAAGGCAGAGGTAAAGCCACGAAATACCTTATTAGTAAAGTATTAGATGTTTTATATCCTATTAATTTAGATACTTACTTTGAAAAGGAAATTGATGAAAGAGAAATAAAGGAAAGTTTTAATTTTAATCTTATCAAAGTAATATTAAACGATGTTTCCATTTTTTCTAAAGAGGAACTTGAAAAACTTGAAAAACTTCAAAAGCAATTTAGAGATAATATAGAAAAGCTTTCAGTCGCAGAATTTAAAACAGAATTTGAAAGATTAGCAATTGATTTGAGTTGGAAATCTTCTCAAATAGAAGGGAATACTTATTCTTTATTGGAAACAGAAAGATTGCTTAAGGAAAAAGAAACTGCATCGGGAAAATCTAAAGAGGAGGCTGTTATGCTTTTGAATCACAAAGAAGCTTTAGATTTTATTTTAGAGAATTCAGATTATATTAATCCAATTTCTGTTTCAAGGATTGAAGATATTCATAGTTTGTTGGTTGATGGATTAGGAATTGATAGAAATATTAGAAATAGAAGAGTTGGTATTTCAGGAACAAATTACAAGCCATTAGATAATGAATTTCAAATAAAAGAAGCCTTACAAGATTTATGTTTTCTTATAAATTCAAGAGATAACATCTTCGAGAAAGCTTTCTTTGCGCTAGTATTACTTTCCTATATTCAGCCTTTTTTAGATGGAAATAAAAGGACAACAAGAATAATTAGTAACGCAATTTTAATAAACAATAAATATTGTCCGATATCTTTTAGAACCGTAGATTCTATAGATTACAAAAAGGCAATGCTTATTTTTTATGAACAAAATAACATAAGTGCTTTCAAGAAAATTTTTATAGATCAATTTGAATTTGCAGTCAAAACTTATTTTTAAAGGTTAGATAATTTAATATTTAGAGGTTAGAAATTGATAAAGAATACGCGGAGCACACGTTAAATAAAAATTTATTAAAACGATTGGAATTGGCTTCTTAATTAATTCAAAAGAGCACAAAAAAGCCCAGAATTTTTTGGGCTTTTTTATTTAAATCAAACCAAAACTATTGCAATATAATTTTCTTGGTATTGACTAGAGTGCCTTGAGCATCATAGATTTTTACAAAATAAACGCCTTGCCCCGTCCAAGTATTTAGCGGAACCACATATTGTTGAGTATTCATAGCGCCACTAAACACCTCTTGACCTAAAGTATTTACAATCTTAATTGTCCAACCCGAAACATTAGCTAAATTACCACAATCAATTGTTATGTGGTCATTTGCTGGATTGGGATAAATTGTAACTGTATTGTTGTAAGTTGGTGGATTATAACTTAAGACACCTGTATTGATTACTAAAGATTGGCAAGTGTTTTCAGAATAATATAAACTAGTAATTTCGTCTTGCGTTAAAGCACGATTCCAAATACCAATGTCGTCTAATTTTCCTGCATAAAATTGACTTGAACCTGAAATTGATGCCCCAAAATAATAAAGACCATTATTAGAATTAACTAAAGAAACATTTGAAAAAGAAGATATTAATACTCCATTTAAATAAACATTTACATTATTAGAATTATAAGTATATACTATATGTTGCCATTGTGACAAAGGCACTGTAGTTGTACTTATATATTCTTGATAATTAGATGGTGCCGTTATCCATTTAGTAAATGTTGGTTTCAGATATTTTAAATATATTTCCCAGTTACTAATATTTGCATCCACAAATGGAGAAAATTCTTGATTTAAATTAGCATTAAACCATAAAGAAACCGAAAATTGATTTAAATTATTTCTAACAGCAGAAATATAATTATTTATCCCATTAAAATTATAGGCTGAATTTACATTCCCAAATCTATCGGTTGTCAATTCGGCTCCATTAACCGTACCGTTAATTCCATTACCACTAAAATCGTTAGCATTTCCTGTAAATGGATAATAAGCAACTAATCCACTTGTCGGAACATAAGATGGTACTTGTGCCAAAATCATTTGGGTAGTTAAAGCAAAACCCATTGCTATTAAAAGTAATTTGTTTTTCATAATTATTAGTTTAGATTAAATTTTATGCAAATATATGAAAAATACTCTATATAAAGAGGTGTTATATATGTGGTTATATAATTTTATGACATTTTATTGCTTTGCCTTATAAATAGAGGCTAATTATGACGAATGAAAATAATAAAGGCGTTCCGTTAAAAAACGAAAACGAAGAAACTATATATCTTAAAAAAATAGGCGAAAGATTAAAGTACTTTAGAAAAAAAGCTGGTTACAATAATTATGAATATTTTGCTTATGACCATAATATTAGCAGACCGCAATATGGAAAATATGAAGCTGGTGCAAACATTCAATTAAATACACTAATAAAAATTCTAAAAGCTATGAATGTAACTTTAGAAGAATTTTTTAAAGGCATAGATATTCCAAAATCAAAAGTATAAACAATCTATACAATCCTTTAATTTAATAAAAAAAATATTTGCCGTTTTAATAATAAACAAAAAACTCCTCAATTTCTTGAGGAGTTATTCTGTTGGTCTACAAGGACAAAAACCTCAACGCCTCAGCAAACCTCAAAAAACCTCAGCGAACCCAATAAATATAGGTATTTTTAAACTAACAGATTTAATAAAACCTCAAAAAACTTTGTAAAACTTCAAAGAATAGTGTATTTTTGCTACGTATTTTACTACGTATTTTACTACGTAATATATTTGACTATGAAACAACCTAAGCATTTTTTCAACTTAGAAACTAAAAAAAACAAAGCTGGAGAGCATCGGATTTTCTTTAACCTATCTTATGGAGAGAAAGAATTTACCTTTGCCAAGCAAACCGCTAAATATACTCCTTTACGCATCTCAACCAAATGGAATATTAAAAAAGAATATTGGAACGACAAACCAACTTACAGAGCTAACAAAACCTATGTTTCAAAATTTGGAGTTGATTTAAACAACGAACTAGCAAAGATTGAAAAAACAGCATACACCCAACTATCAAATTTTAGGAGCACTCATGAAAGAGACCCTAGCATTGCAGAATTGAAACAATTAGTGTTTGAAAAACTTGAGAGAAGAGTAAAACCGAATAAAGATATTGCAATTATCGAATATATTACTAAAAGTGTAGATACTAGAACAACCCTTGAAATAACTTCTCAAAAAAGATGGTCAATAAATACGGGGAAACAATATACCAATCTAAAAAATCATATTGAGAACTACGAAAAATCTAAAGGAATAATTTTAACTTTTGGAGCACTTACAGGAGAAATTTTTATGGATTTTTTCAAAGAGATTAACGAACTAAATAAAAAAGCAACAGGCGAATACTATGCACATAACACTATAGCAAAAGAAAACAAACATTTTAGAGCATTATTAAATTGTGCTAATGAAGATGAAATTGTTATTGGGTTCAAATATTCTAAAAAAGAATATTTCATTAAAAGACGTGAAATAAAGAATGAAAATTTTTTAAGCATCGAACAGTTACAAACAATTATCAATGCCGATGTAAGCCATTCAAAAGAGTTTGCACATGCAAGAAACTACTTGATTTTATCTTCTTTTACAGGTTTAAGGATTGGCGACATGGTGCACCTACATGAAGTAAAACCCGAAATACTCACACATAACTCTAAAAAGTATGAATGTTTTACAACTAGAATAAGGAAATCACAGGAAAATAAAGACGAACTCATTACGACAATACCAATACTTTTACCAATAAAAGAATATCTAAAACTAAATGAAAAAAAGTTCCCTAGATTCCCCGCACAATCCAACATTAGGAAAGACATTAAAAAATTTCTAATTCATTTGAAGTTTGAAAATGTATTTGAAGTAAAAAAATATTATTACACCATTGACAATGTAGTTACTACGCAAGAAAAACTTTGTGACATTTTTACGCCACACGACTGCCGAAGCACCTTTATTTCAAACCTAAAAAATTTAGGTATTCACGATGAAGACATAGAACCCATTACACACCCTAAGCATAAATACACATCAATTGTGCAAGTATATGATAAAACGGCTTTAGTCGGGAAAGCAGTAAATTTAATAAACTCTTTAAAACCGAAAAAATCACAATTATATAAATATTAGATTCTACTCTAAAAATAAAGCCCTAGAAAACTAGAGCTTTATTTAATTACTTATGGGATATACTTTTATCCTTTTAGAAGTTCTACTTGTCCCGAGCCATTGCAAGTCGAACACGTTTCGTTATTGATTGTTCCAGTGCCACCACATTTAGGACAACTCACTTTAGTTGTTTGTCCTTCTTTATTAACTAATTCACCCATGTCATTGTTTATTAAAAGTTATTGTAAAATAATTTTCTTAGTGTTCATTAAGTTATTTGAAGCATCATAAATTTTAACGAAGTAAACACCTTGACCGCTCCATGAATTTAGCGGAACAACATATTGTTGTGTATTCATAGCACCACTAAACACCTCTTGACCTAAAGTATTTACAATCTTAATTGTCCAACCCGAAACATTAGCTAAATTACCACAATCGATTGTTATGTGGTCATTTGCTGGATTGGGATAAATTGTAACTGTATTGTTGTATGTTACTGGGTTAAAACTTAACACACCAGTATTAATAACTAATGATTGGCAACTATTATCAGCATAATATAGACTTGTAACTTCATCTTGCGTTAATGCTCTATTCCAAATTCCAATATCATCAATTTTACCTTTGAACCAATTATTATAATAACCAGCACCACCTCTTCTTCCGAACCTCAAAGGAATTGAACTAGTTTGAAGAGCACCTGTGTGATTTTGTGAATCCACTTGGATTCCATTAACAAACATTTTCAAAGTATTCCCATCATAAGTAACCACAACATTATACCAATTATTTGTATTATAATTAATACTATTTATGTTAATGTTAGAGTTTCCTATATTTCCAGTATGTGCTATAGTTCCATTATTACCACCTGTAAGTATTTCATATCCACCATACCAATTCCCATTATCAATTTTAGAGATAACAGCATGTTCGTCAATTGGCGACAAAAAAGACCATTGAGCGACATTAATCCAAGTAGATAGAGTATATAAATTAGTTAAATTTAAGCTATTTGAACTATTAACCTCTATAAAATTACTAAGCCCATCAAAATTATAAGCACTATTAAGATTACCAAACCTATCAGAAGTTAAGGAAGCACCATTAACTGTTCCATTATTTCCAGTACCACTTACATCATTTGCGTTTCCATTAAAAGTCCAAAAACCAACCAATCCATTTGTTGGCACATAAGATGGAATCTGTGCCGTAATCATTTGGGCTGTTAAAGCAAAACCCATTGCTATTAAAAGTAATTTATTTTTCATAATTATTAGTTTAGATTAAATTTTATGCAAATATAAACAAAATACTCTATATAAAGAGGTGTTATATATGTTGTTACATAATTTTATGACATTTTATTGCTTTGCCTTATAAATAGAGGCTACTTATGACTAATGAAAATAATAATGGCGTTCCGTTAAAAAACGAAAACGAAGAAGCTATATATCTTAAAAAAATTGGCGAGAGATTAAAGTACTTTAGAAAAAAAGCTGGATATAATAACTATGAATATTTTGCCTATGACCATAATATTAGCAGACCGCAATATGGAAAATATGAAGCTGGTGCAAATATTCAATTAAATACACTTATAAAGATTCTCAAAGCTATGAATGTAACTTTAGAAGAATTTTTTAAAGGTTTCAATGAATAGTAAATGCCCTAGTATATTTTTAGGTCATAACTGAAAATCTACGATTCAAAAATACTAAATCACACAGATACTCACTGTATAATTTTGCTACACTATCAATAGAAACGTATCAAAACCCAAAGTGTATCAAAATAAATCTACGAACTAAATAAAACGATACGGTTTAATGTATCAATAATATTCTTTGATTTATTTTGATATATCATTTATATATACTACATTTGTATATACAAATTAAATAATCAAACGTGATGGAAAAAGCTATTATAATCGCAAGATGTTCAACTAACGAAACCAAACAAGACGTTACTAGACAAACATTAGAATTAACTAGTAAATATACTAATCAATATAATATCGTAAAATCTTTCGCATACTACCAAAGCGGAACAAAAAATAATGATAAGAATCAAGAAATGTTAAAATATGCTATCGAAAATAAAATCGAAAACATTTTGGTAACAGAAATAAGCAGAATAGGAAGGAAAGTTGTAAGTGTTTTAAGATTTATCGAAGAATGTTCTGAAAATAAAATAAACGTAATAATCGACAACTACAATCTAAATAGCCTTAATAAAGATAAAACTGTAAATACCATTACCCAGCTAATCTTAAATATTTCAGCGTCTATAAGTGCTATTGAGTTACAAGAGACCAAGCGTAGATTAGATAGCGGGAGAAATAAATTTATACGAGAAAATGGCTATTCTGCTTTAGGAAGAAAAAAAGGTTCAACAAAAGATTCAACAAAATTAAAGACCGAACACGCTGACATCGTTAAGTTTTTAAAACAAGGTCAATCCGTTCGTAACATTATGAAGCTTACAAGTAAATCAAGCGGAACAGTTCAAAAAGTTAAAAAACTTTTGGTAGCATAAAAAAAGGTCATGCAAAACATGACCTTAATTTTTTTGACACTATCCTAAAAAGTGTGTAAGTTAAAAAATATAGGGGTTTGACTTTTTAATTAAAGTTGCACCCTTTTTTCAAATATAGTTAAGAACTGGTTGAGGATTAATCCCCAATTATGGATTGGCATTGACCATTTTTTGGTAGCTT
>CANGCT010000095.1 GCA_947452415.1 Flavobacteriaceae bacterium | reverse complement strand
GGAATTCTACGGTTGTTGGCAAAAGTATCGGTTTCGCAAATGTAACCCACCACGGTGTAAAAACGCTCTTTTCCTTTTGGGTTAGAAATGTTTTCGATGGTGTGTTGCGAACCATAAAGCATCGGACGAATTAAGTGGTTGAATCCACTGTCAATTCCTGCAAAAACGGTAGAAGTGGTTTGTTTTACTACGTTTACTTTTGCTAAAAAATAACCTGCTTCACTTACTAAAAATTTCCCTGGCTCGAAGGCTAATGTTAACGAACGTCCATATTCTTTTTCGAAAGAAAGGTAACGTTTGGTTAGTTTTTTTCCGAGCTCTTCAATGTTGGTTTCGATATCCCCTTTTTTGTAAGGAACTTTGAAGCCAGAACCAAAATCCAAGAAATCTAATTGCTTGAATTGTTTGGCGGTATCGAATAGGATTTCGGCAGCATAAAGGAATACTTCTATGTCTAAAATATCCGATCCTGTGTGCATGTGAATTCCGTTAATATGCATTCCAGTGTTTTCCACAATTCGCAATACGTGAGGCATTTGGTAAATGGAGATTCCAAATTTACTATCAATATGCCCTACCGAAATATTAGCGTTTCCACCTGCCATTACGTGCGGATTGATTCGAATACAAACGGGAACTTTTGGATATTTGGTTCCGAAGTGTTCTAGGATGGAAAGATTGTCAATGTTGATTTGAACGCCCAATTTGGCAACTTCTTCAATTTCTTCAAAGGAAACGCCATTAGGAGTAAATATAATTTTGTTGGCGGTGAAACCTGCATGCAAACCGAGTTGTACTTCTTGCATGGATACAGTGTCTAAACCAGAGCCATACTTCTTTAACAACTTTAAGATGGTAAGATTGGAGAGGGCTTTCATGGCGTAATTGATACGAAGGTTTTCTACCTTGGCGAAAGCGGCTATCAATCGGTTATACTGCTGCTCTATGATTGCGGCGTCATAAACGTACAACGGATTGCCAAATTCTTCGGCAAGTGCTAGTAAATCTTTTGGTTGCATTTTTTTTAATTTAAAAATTTTGAATATTAAGAGTTTAGTCTTAATCTAGTGCAAAGATACTTTATGAAAAACGGAATACAAAAGGGATTAACATTTCTACGAAATTGTTATTTTTAATTGTGATTTTTTCTCAATAGATTAATTTATAGCCCCGATTGCAGTGGAAATCCTGTCATTGCGATAACGATTTGGTGTATTGGATTGTTTCGTTCCTCGCAATGGCAGATTGCAACGAAAAGCGGGAATTGCCATTGCCGAAAATGCTCGAAGTTGGTGCTTCTAATAATTCTTATATAAAGTTACTAAATTGATATACATTTGTTTTATCAATTGATTGTAATTAATTACATTTGTGGCACTTTATAAAACGACAAAATTTTATTATGAATATACACGAATATCAAGGAAAAGAGATATTAGCAAAATATGGTGTACGCGTACAACGTGGAATTGTTGCTAATAGTCCTGTAGAAGCGGTTGCTGCTGCAAAACAATTGACTACTGAAACAGGCACTAGCTGGTATGTTATTAAGGCTCAGGTTCACGCAGGTGGAAGAGGAAAAGGTGGTGGCGTTAAGTTGGCTAAAAACTTAGAGCAAGTTGCTGAAATTTCTGAGCAAATAATTGGAATGCAATTAATTACGACTCAAACTCCTCCAGAAGGAAAACTTGTACATAAAGTTTTGGTAGCTGAGGATGTTTATTATCCTGGTGAAAGTGAAACTTCTGAATTCTATGTTTCTGTATTATTGAATAGAGCTACTGGTAGAAATATGATTATGTATTCTACAGAAGGTGGAATGGATATTGAGGAAGTTGCTGAGCACACTCCGCATTTAATTTTTACAGAAGAAATTGACCCTGCTGTTGGTTTACAAGGTTTTCAAGCAAGAAGAATCGCCTTTAATTTAGGTCTTTCTGGAAATGCTTTTAAAGAAATGGTGAAATTTATTGATTGTTTATACAATGCCTATATTGGTTCGGATGCATCTATGTTCGAAATCAACCCAGTTCTTAAAACATCGGACAATAAAATACTTGCAGTAGATGCAAAAGTAAATATTGATGATAACGCTTTATACCGTCAGCCGAAATATGCCGATATGCGTGACATTAGAGAAGAAAATCCTATTGAAGTTGAGGCTAAAGAAGCAGGTTTAAACTATGTAGATCTTGACGGTACCGTTGGATGTATGGTTAACGGTGCTGGATTAGCAATGGCAACAATGGATTTAATTAAATATGCTGGTTTTGAACCTGCAAATTTCTTGGACGTTGGTGGTACTGCGGATGCTAAACGTGTTGAATTGGCTTTTAGAATTATCTTAAAAGATCCAAACGTGAAAGCAATTTTGATTAACATCTTTGGAGGAATAGTTCGTTGTGATCGTGTTGCTCAAGGGGTTGTTGATGCTTACAAAAACATGGGTGACGCTATTAAAGTGCCAATCATTGTTCGTTTGCAAGGAACTAATGCAGTAATTGCAAAAGAATTAATTGATAATTCGGGTATGCCAATTTTGTCTGCAGTTCAATTTCAAGAAGCAGCAGATCAAGTTCAAAAAGCACTTTCTTAATTTAAAGGAAATTACTTTATACAGAAAATCCCGAGTTTTGCTCGGGATTTTTTTTATTTGGTTAATTGATAGTCATTTATCAATAAGTTTATAGAAAGATTTAATCGAATGTTTAACTTTCTAATCATTTCTATTGTAAGTTTCCTTTTTTTGTTTAAAATTTCAGAAACCCTGCTTTTAGTTCCAATTTCGTTTATTAAATCTATTTGTTTTAAATTCAATTCTTCCATTCTAATTTTTATGGCTTCAATTGGATCTGGAGCCTCAATAGAGTAATTCTTATTTTCATAATCCTCTACAAGAATTGCAAGAATTTCTAGTTCATCACTTTCAGAAGTTCCAGATTTAGAATCAAAAATTTCTTCTAGTCTTTTTAATGAAATTTGATAATCTTGTTCCGTTTTTATAGGTTTGATTGTCATATTTTTTTTAAATTGAGTTTGCATCTATTTTATCATATTCAAGATGGGTTCCAATAAATTTTATAAAAATTAATTGTTTTTCAAAATTGAATTTTGCAATTAACCGATAGGAATTTCCTTTAATATTAAAAACAATTCTGCTATCTTTTAATATACTCGCGTTGGCATAACTTTTCTTAATTTCACTTGGATTTTTCCAATCTGCATTTATTGCAGTTTCATACCAAGTTTTAAGATATTGCTCACAATCAGGATGTTTCTCCCAAAAATTACGCAAAGTGCCTCTTGAAAATATTCGTGTCATAACAAATACGATATGCAAATGTATTAAAAAAATTCCCAAATCGAGAACTTTTTTAATAATAAAAATCTAACTAACTTTTTGTGTTCTTCCCGTTTTTATATTGCACTTTTTCTACAATTTCAATTTTCTTGGTTGGTTTTTTATCCTTGAATTTCGGATTAGTACCTGGTTTTTTCTTGAAATCGGTTTTTGGTTGGAAGTCTTTTTTAGATGCTCCTTCCGATTTTGTAAATTCTTTTGGTCGTGCTTCCGTTTTATGGATGGCAATTACATCCATAGGAATTTTTGGGTTTTCTTTGGTTCCGCGTAAGTGAATTACCAATCCGTTAAGGAAATTACGCAACACTTGATCGCCACATTCCATGTACTTTGGGTGGTCTTCGCTTCTGAAAAAGTTTCCTATTTCTCCTTTAGACATTCGGAAATCTACCAAAGTTAAAATCTCTTCTATTTGATCGTCGCGAAACATTAAGGCAACACGTAGTTTTTTAAAAATATCGTTATTTGTCATTTTTTCGGTTTTAGGTTTTGGGTTCTAGGTTCTGGGTTTTGGGTTAGTAAAATATTGACACCTAAGATATAGAACCCAAGACCCTTTAAAAAAGCCAAAGGTACGCTTTTTTAAAACCTTCCCGCCATAATTTTTCGTTGTGTTGCCCACCTTTTACAATGGTTTTTTTATTGAGCATTTGGCATTCGCAGCGTTTGGTGTTGATTTGGTATTCCATTTTGTTTAAATCTTGCACCATATCGGCATCTCCTTCGTTATCGCCACAAAGAAAATAGACTTTGGTTTTGAAGGATTTAGTAGTATTCATGAGTTCGAAAATTTCTTTTCGGTTGAACCAAAAAGAAGGGGAGAAGCAACCTATTTTTCCGAAAACCTCGGGATATTTTATAGCACCATAAAAGGAAACCAATCCGCCAAGAGAACTTCCCCAAAGGCAGGTGTTTTTAGCATTGGGTTTGGTTCTGTAGGTTTTGTCCACATAAGGTTTTAGGGTTTCTACAATAAATTTCAGGTAATTGTCGGCATTTCCGCCACCGTATTTTTCGTTTTTGTAAGGCGTTAATTCTTCCATACGTTTTTCTCCGCCATGCTCAATGCCAATAACAATTACTTGGGCATGAATACTGTCTAGGGTTTCGTCTACATTCCATTCGCCAACATACGAAGTTTTGGCATCCATAAGATTCTGCCCGTCGTGCATGTAGATAACCGGAAAATTTTTGGTAGAAGTAGCATAATTTTCTGGTAGATACACCCAGATTTTTTTACTAGTTTTTAGTTGTGGTGCATCTATAGTAAAAGTGGTAACGTGTTTACTGGCGGTACTTTGCTGTGCATTGGCAAATCCAAAAAATAGTAGAGATAAAAAAGTTATAGTAAATTTCAATTCAATAATTTTTAGGATATAAATAAAAAGAATATTTTAGCCAAAATAATCATTTTGAGTAAAACTAAAGCACAAAAGGTAAGTTTATTGTTAGACATGATTGCATTTGCAATTGTAGATGGTGAATTGCACGAAAGAGAATATAATTTTCTTTCGTTGATTGCCATAGAATTAGGAATTGACAAACAAGAATTTAAACAATTATTTCATGAGGAAAATCCTAGTGAAGTAATAAAAAACGAATTTGAACGTATCCAACAATTTTATCGATTGGCCTTGTTGATGCATTGCGATGGTGTGTTACACGATCGGGAAGAAATTAAAATTCATGAAATAGGAATTAACATGGGTTTAAATCCGTTTACCATGAAACGCGTTTTAAAAGCAATGGAACAATCACCAACAAGAATGGTTTCTCCGGATTATTTATTGGAAGTTTTTCAAGAGCAGAGTAATTAGGGGTTTATTAATTAATTTCTCTTTTGACCATTAATGGATAACTTAAATTTTCAAAATCTCTTTTAATATTGAAAACCATCAAATCCGTTTTGTTATTTTCCTAATATTTTTCTCCAAAGGGATTTTTTTGAGTGAATTTTTTTTATTTGATTTTGTTCAATTTGTTGCAATTTTGTTAGTAAATTTAAATTAGTTGTTACAAGTATGTTATCCATTTGAGAATAATATTCATCTTCACCTTCTTTAAGTTCTGATGCTGTTAAATATATTGATTTCCTATTTTCTGTCATTATTTCAAATGTTTGTGGATAGGTTTTGTTTTTAATATTTATACCATACCAATCTATTTTGAAGTCCACTATTTTTTGTCCAATAAATTCAATCCATTTTGTGTCAGTTGAAACATCCCATTTCTGTTCATAGTCATTTGTTGTTTCAGTCAAATCAAGTTTTTTAGATAGAAGCCCATAACAAGTAAATGTATTATCCCAAAAAATATAAATAGTTTTGCGGTCAGTCTTAAAATAGATTGAATAATCAAGGGAGTCAATGTCTATATACTTTGTTCTAAAATTTGGTTCAGGGCTAATTTTGTTTTCTTCTTCTGGAAAGTGTTTTAATTCGCCATAAATAATAGCACGGATTGTCTCACCAACAAACATTTTTCGGCAGTCATTTTCGAAAGTAATATGTTTTTCTGTAAGTGTCATTTTAAGTATGCCTATTACTATTTCCTTTTCAAATATAAAACAAAAAACATCAAATCTTCTCTTGCAACATTTTTATCTCGTCTCTAAATTTTGCTGCCTGCATAAAATCTAAATCTTTGGCTGCTTTTTCCATGGCTTTTCGGGCTTCCCGGATTTTCTTTTCTATTTCGGGTTTTGTATATTGTTTTTAATATGTTAAAATTACATTATAAATTCAAAAAAATTATCCTTGTTAATTACACTAAAAGTATAATTTTGATAAATATTACTAAAGCTTTTTGTTAGTTTTACTTTTTTATTTGCGTTCCATTTAATTTCATAAGTTGCTAATTTATTGTTTTTCTCAACAATTAAATCAATTTCTTTTTGATCTGTATTTCTCCAAAAATAAAAATTCGCGTAAATTTGTTTGTATTCATTTTGTTTTCGCATTTCATTTATAACAAAATTTTCAAACAAATTACCAATATCATTGCGTAGTTCAATTGGTCTAAAATCATTTATTAACGCATTTCTAATTCCTAAATCGTTGAAATATATTTTTTTAGATTTTTTTAATTCATTTCTTTGATTAGTATGAAATGCATTTAATCTGTAAATTACAAAAGACTGTTCTAACATTGTAATGTAACTTTCAACTGTTTGATTATCAATTTTTAAAGTTTTTGAAAGTTCATTATAATTTACTTCGCTTCCAATTTGCCAAGCCAATAATTTTAGTAATTCTAGTATTTTTTCTGGTTTTTTTATTCCTTTAAAAAGAAAAATATCTTTGTACAAATAACTATCGGAAAGGAATTTTAGTAATCGTTCTTCTTGCCCAATACTGGTAACAATTTCTGGATAATAACCATATAATATACGTTGCGGAATTTGTCTTATTTCAGATAATAAATCGGTATGATTTACCATTTCTTGAAATGAAATCGGATATAAATTAAACTCAAACTTCCTTCCTGTTAAAGGCTCATTCAAAGAATTTCTTAATTCAAAAGCACTCGAGCCACTTGCAATAACTTGAATGTCTTTGTGATAGTCTGCAAAAAGTTTAAGAATACTTCCAATATTTTCAATTTTTTGAGCTTCATCAATAACAACAAATTTATTGTTGCCAGTTATTTGTGCTAATCTTTCACTATTGGAGTTTTGTAATAATAAATGAACATCTGCATTTTCCCCATCAAGCCACAATATATTTTGTTTTTGAGTTGATGTGAGCATTTTAATTATGGTGCTTTTACCTACTTGTCTTGCTCCTAAAATAACGATTACTTTACCTTTGAAACAATCTTTTTGTAAATCCTTTATTATTTGTCTTGGAATCTTGCTCATAAAACTCTATCATTTAAGATTGTAATCGCAAAATTACTACTTTATTTTAGATTTAACTCTATAAATAAGGAGTTTTTATATTTTCTCCTGCAACATTTTTATCTCGTCTCTAAATTTTGCAGCCTGCATAAAATCTAAATCTTTGGCTGCTTTTTCCATGGCTTTTCGGGCTTCCCGTATTTTCTTTTCTATTTCGGGTTTGGACAGGTACAAACTTTCGGGTTCGGCTGCTTTTAAGGCTTGGTTTTCGTAGTATTGTGTAGAAACCGAGTTGTTTCCTAAAGCACTTCCCAAACTTTTATTTAAGGCTTTTGGTTCGGTGCCGTGTAGTGTGTTGTAATTGATTTGTTTTTCTCTGCGGTAGTTGGTTTCGTCAATGGTTTTTTGCATGGAAGCCGTAATTTTATCTCCATACATAATCGCTTTCCCATTAATGTTTCGTGCCGCCCGACCAACCGTTTGCGTAAGCGAACGATGACTTCTTAAAAATCCTTCTTTATCGGCATCCAAAATGGCAACTAATGATACTTCGGGTAAGTCCAATCCTTCTCGAAGTAAGTTAACTCCAATCAAAACATCGAACAATCCTTTTCGTAAATCTTGCATGATTTCCACACGATCTAAAGTGTCTACATCACTATGAATATAGCGGCAACGAATGGAAACTTTAGTTAGATATTTGGTCAATTCTTCAGCCATTCTTTTGGTTAAAGTCGTCACCAAAACACGTTCGTCTACTTCGCATCGCAATTGAATTTCTTCAATTAAATCGTCAATTTGATTCAAACTTGGGCGTACTTCTATGACAGGATCTAGCAACCCCGTTGGGCGAATTACTTGCTCTACATAAACACCTTCAGACTTTTGCAATTCATAATCGGCTGGTGTTGCCGAAACATAAATTACTTGGTTTTGCATGCTTTCAAATTCTTCAAACTTCAACGGACGGTTGTCCATTGCTGCCGGAAGTCGGAAACCATATTCCACCAAATTTTCCTTTCGGCTTCTATCGCCACCATACATGGCATGCACCTGCGAAATGGTTACGTGACTTTCATCTACAACCATCAAGAAATCATCCGGAAAATAATCTAGCAAACAAAAAGGTCGTGTGCCAGGAAGACGTCTATCTAAATAGCGGGAATAATTTTCAATTCCAGAGCAATAGCCCAATTCGCGAATCATTTCTAAATCGAAATTGGTTCGTTCTTCGAGTCGTTTGGCTTCCAGATGTTTGCCAATTTCCTTGAAATAATCGACTTGTTTTACCAAATCTTGTTGGATATCCCAAATGGCGGCTTGCAAAACATCTTGCGAAGTCACAAACATATTGGCGGGATAAATGGTTAGGTTTTCGTATTTTTCTAATACCTGCGAAGTTCGAGCATCAAAGGCTTCGATTTCTTCAATCTCATCACCAAAAAAGTGAATTCTAAAAGGTTCATCACCATAACTAGGGAAAATTTCTACGGTACCGCCTTTAATTCGGAAGTTTCCGGGAGTAAAATCGGCTTCGGTTCTAGAATACAAACTTTGCACCAATTGGTGTAATAATTTGGTTCTGGAAATGATTTGATTCTTTTCCACCGTAACTACATTCTTTTGAAATTCTACTGGATTTCCAATTCCGTAAAGACACGAAACCGAAGAAATAACAATGATGTCCCGACGGCCCGAAAGCAATGCCGAAGTTGTGCTTAATCTAAGTTTTTCGAGTTCTTCGTTAATGGATAAATCTTTTTCTATATAGGTTCCCGTTACCGGAATAAAGGCTTCTGGTTGGTAATAATCGTAATAGGAAACAAAATATTGCACCGAATTGTTCGGAAAAAACTGCTTGAATTCCGAATATAATTGAGCAGCCAAAGTTTTATTATGTGCTAAAACTAAGGTTGGTTTTTCTACATTTTGAATGACATTGGCAACGGTAAAAGTTTTACCCGAGCCTGTAACTCCCAATAAAGTTTGGTATTTTTCACCATTGATAATTCCTTTTGAAAGTTTTTCAATGGCTTGTGGCTGATCGCCAGTAGGTTTGTAATCGGATACGACTTGGAATTTCATTAGTTGTTATAAATTCAAATGATTTTTAAATCTTCTGGATTTTGACGACTATCCCAGACTGTAATTATATTAATTTGTTTTGGTTCGATTTCATAAAATAAAATGTAATCGCCAACAATTAATCCACGTACATTTTCAAAATTTGTTTTAACACCAATATGAGGTTGGAGTTTTAATAAGGATAATTCTTTCTGAAAACTTTTATACAATTTTCTTGAATAGATAGTACTTTGATTTCTTTGGTTAAAAAAATCTAGAATTTCATATAATCTTTTTTTAGAGCTTGGTGACCAAATTATTTTTCTTGAAACCATTTTGTAATTTCTAAATCTAACTCCTCGTTATCAATTCCTAAACCATTATTAATTTCAGTTCTAGAAATTAAAATGTCCTCTATTTGATTTTGATTAAGAATTATTTTTTTTTCAGATTTATTATCCAAAATAGTATTAATAGCCGTCAAAAAGACTTCATCATCAATTTGGGATATTTTAGAAATTAAAAGATTTTGTAATTCAACGGTACTCATAATAATTTTATTTAAAACAAATTTAATAAAAATAATAATTAGTCGATGTTAAACTTCCAATCTTTCTGTTGTTTTTCGCTCAAGAAAGTCCATGCTACAATGCGGCTAGTTTTTTGGCCTTGAGCCATTTCGATAGTTTTTATTTCTACAGCGCCAACTTTATTTAAAGTTTTGTAAAGGCTTTTTAAATTGTCTTTTTTAGAAACTAATGTGGTAAACCAAAAGCATTGCAATGGGTATTTTACACTTTCATAAATCATTTGGGTAATAAAACCAATTTCGCCACCACTGCACCAACGTTCGGCATTTTGTCCGCCAAAATTCAATACTGGCTTAGTAG
>CANGCT010000094.1 GCA_947452415.1 Flavobacteriaceae bacterium | reverse complement strand
GCAACTTTAGCCATAGGTAATGGAACTGTAGAACTAGGATCTATGTCAAGTATTAACTGGTCTAACGGTCCGTTTTTTATCAAAACTGAAACCGACCCTACTGGCGGAACTAACTACAGTATTACAGGAACAAGTGAATTAATGAGTGTGCCGTATGCTTTGTTTAGCGCTAACGGAACACCTGGACCGGCAGGAGCTGCGGGTCCACAAGGCCCAACTGGTCCAATAGGACCAGCAGGGGCAACAGGAGCCGATGGAACAAACGGAACAAATGGAAGTTCTGCTTATCAAATTGCTGTAGCAAATGGTTTTGTAGGAACAGAAGCTACATGGTTGTCGTCTCTGCAAGGTATTCAGGGATTAACAGGAGCACAAGGCTCAGCAGGAGCTACTGGTGCTACTGGCGGTTACCCAGTACACTACATTGGCGAAAGCTATGGCGGAGGAATTGTTTTTTATGTATACGATGGTGGTCAACACGGTCTAATAGCGTCTGATGCCGATCAAAGTGCGGCAATACTTTGGTACAACGGAATAGTAAGACATACGGGGACAACTGGTGATGGATTGGGTGCAGGCGCAATGAATACAGCAATTATAGTAGCAGCACAAATAGCGGATAACGAGACAGGAAATTTTGCAGCAAAACTTTGTGCCGATTATTCAGTAACAGTTGGAGGTGTTACTTATGGCGACTGGTATTTGCCTTCAAAACACGAACTAAATCTATTATATTTACAAAAAACTGTGGTTGGCGGCTTTGCTAGTGACATCTATTGGAGTTCTACGGAGTACGATAACATCGATGCGTGGTTCCAGTATTTCAGCGATGGCGCCCAGTACCCCGCCAATAAGTCTATGTACAACTCCTATGTTCGTGCTGTTCGTGCTTTTTAACAACTTAGCGAAGCTATATCACAAATAAAAAACAATAAAACAAGTTTTGTTACAATAGATAATCCACCGCTACGCGGTGGATTTATTTTTGCCCCCAAATGGCTATGTACTATGACTTATATTTTAACCGCGAGAAATATAAACTTATTTTAGGACGAGAAATTAAAATCAACAAATGTGAAATTAGAGTTGTCACTAAAAACAACTCACACAAAATAAAATAATTCAAACAGCGTTCTCTGCCAGAACGCTTTATTTTTGGAATAGAATTTGTAGTTTTACACCCTATTAAATTTTCACTATGAAATCTTTACGTTATTTATTACTTTTTACTTTATTTTGCTTTGGTTTTCAAAAAACTTCAGCTCAGGTATATCGTTTTAAAACCAGCACCTTGAGTGTTATGGATAAAAATGACAAAGGTGCTTGGAACAAATGGTCGGATTTTAAAAAAGCAGAAATAATAATAACTCTAGACGGAAAAAAAGATCGATTTATTGTGAATTCTAGAGATTTACAATTGTATGCTATTGATTCTTATATGGAAAAAGTTTCTACTGAAAACGACGATACTATAGGTTTCAATTGTACGGATAATGATGGTGCAAAATGTGTTATTCTTATTGTTACTAGAAAAAAAGAAGATAATCGGATGCAGTTTTATATAAATTATACCGATTTAAAAATGGTATATAACATTGATAAAACCAAATAATTTTGATTGAAAATAAAGATTTTACCTATTCGAAAACTGAAAAATTAAAGAGCAGAAAGATTATTGACTTGCTTTTTTCAGAGGGAAAATCTATTTCTAAATTTCCCTTGAGGTTGGTTTATGCTCCAATAGAGGGAGTTGATGAAAAATTGTTGTTTGGAGTATCAGTTTCTAAAAGAAATTTTAAAAATGCCGTAGATAGAAATTATTTCAAGCGTGTTTTACGGGAATGTTATCGGTTGAACAAACATTTATTGTACGAAAATTTAGACAAACCTTATGCCATGATGTTTTTTTATCAAAGCAAAGAACGGTTGAGTTATAAAGAAATACATGAAAAAACCCTTCAACTATTTGAAAAGTGGATTGTTACAAAAAATCAACAAAATGAAATTTCTTAAGGTTATTTTAAAATGTTTAGGTTATTAATGGTTAAATAGTATATTTGGTTTTGAATGCTACTTTTACTAAAAAAAATAAAAAAATTATTATGCTTACATACTTTAAAAAAAGATATATAATTCCAGTCGTGGCCTCCATATTTATGTTTTTTGCGGCAAGTTTTAAAGACGATTTTTTTGAAATAGCAAAACAAATCGAAATCTTTACAACAATTTTCAAAACCATAAACCAAAATTATGTAGATGAAGTAAATCCAGCAGAGTTAATGGATAAAGCCATTAAAAGCATGCTAGCCGATTTAGACCCTTATACTAACTATTTCAATGAACAAGATGTTGTAAAATATAAAATTAACAATACCGGCGAATATACTGGGGTGGGTGCAATAATGACTCGTAAAGAAGATAAATTAATTGTTAAAGAAATATACAAAGGGTTTCCTGCAGACAAAGCAAATTTGAAAGCTGGAGATGCAATAATTCAAATTGGGGACATTGTTCTTGCCGATTTTAAAGATGATGCTACCCAATTGCTAAAAGGGGCTAAAAATACTAAAGTAGATGTGAAATACATCCGTCAAGGAAAAACCCTTACTTCCCAAATTGTTTTGGATGAAGTAGAAATTAAAGCGGTGCCTTTTTTCTCTAAAATTGACGATAAAACCGGTTATATAGCACTTACAGCATTCAATAGAAAAACCACTCAAGAAACCAAAGAAGCTCTTGAAAAACTAAAAGCAGACGGTGCCGAAAAAATTATTTTAGACCTAAGAGGCAATCCTGGTGGGTTATTAAATGAAGCTGTAAATGTGTGCAATCTTTTTGTGCCTAAAGGGGAAGTTATAGTAACTACAAAATCTAAAAACCCTAAATACAATAACATTTACAAGACCAGCAACGAACCCATAGATTTAGAAATTCCTTTGGTAATTATTGTAAACGGAAAAAGTGCCTCGGCCTCTGAGATTGTTTCTGGAGCCTTACAAGATTTAGATAGAGCCGTAATTGTAGGTAGCCGTAGTTTTGGAAAAGGATTGGTGCAACGCCCAATTGATATGACCTATGGTACCCAAGTAAAAGTAACTATTTCACGTTATTACACCCCTGCCGGAAGATGTATACAGGCCTTAGATTATTGGCATAAAGACAAAGATGGCAAAGCCGTAAGAACGGATGCTTCTAAATACAATGCCTTTAAAACGAAGATAGGAAGAACAGTTTATGATGGCGGTGGAATTCAACCCGATGTGGAATTAGCCGATTCTAAAACAAGTACTATTGCCGATGTTTTGCAAAAAAATGACGGGATTTTTAATTACGTTACGTACTATTATTATAAAAATCCGAATCTTGGGGATAAGATTCCAACGTTTACTGATGGGGATTATACCGACTTTAAAGCTTTTTTAAAAAGAGAGAAGATAAGTTTTGATACCGAAACCGAATTGGCATTAAAAGCCACTTTGGAGAAGGCTAAAAAAGAAAAAATAGACGATACTATTCAAACCCAATACGATCAATTAATGGCTGCTTTACAAAAAAGTGAAGAAGCATTATTAGACAAAAATCAAAAAGAAATTAAGAAACTAATTTTAGAGGAAATCATTAAACGATACCAATACAAAGAAGGGCTTTACCAATATTACCTGAAAAATAATGTTGAAATTGCCAAAGCGACATCTATTTTATCTAACCCCGAAGAATACCATAAAATATTACAGTAATGCTCCGATTATTAAAATTTTTACCCCTATTAATTATAGGGTTTACCTACGCACAAGAAGAGGCTGTGAAATCGGTTTATTTTGAATTTGACAAATATTCCTTAGACGATAAACAAGGTAATGAAGTTGTAGATTTCATTAAAAACACCGATTCTACACGTATTGAGTCTATTGAAATTTTTGGCTATACCGATGATATCGGAAAAGATGATTATAACTTTAAATTGTCCACCAATAGAGCGAATACCATTCAAACCAAACTAACCGAAAATGGTGTTAAAAATAAAATTATTGTTACCATTGAAGGGAAGGGAAAAATACTTATTGATGATGATATTTTAGATAATCTACCAGAAAAGAGGTCCAAAAACCGTCGGGTTGATATTGTAATAAATCTGAAAGAATTACCTAAATTAGTGTTGCCAGGGGTTTACAATATGCTTCAAAAAGATCATGTTGTGGGGGATCATATATATCTTGAAAACATTTTATTTGACAAAGGAAGCAGCCATTTATTATCTAAAGCTAAAGCTGAATTGGATAAAGTAGCACTATTAACCTTAAGATATAAAAATATTGAATTTGAAATACAAGGACATGTATGTTGCACGCCACCAAATCAAAAAGAAGCCATAGACAAGGACACTAAAAAAAGACAGTTGTCCATCAATAGGGCACAGGCAGTATATAAATATTTAGCTTTTCGAAGAGTTCCAAAAAACCGAATGACTTTTAAAGGATATGGTAATACGGTTCCACTTGGGAAGGAGCCAGAATATGACAGACGTGTTGAATTAGTGATAACTAAGATATAACTACCCTCGTTTCATTTCGATATGCGGAATATCATCCTCTAAATACATTTCACTTGTTTGCACAAAATCATGACTTTCATAGAATTTCTTGAGGTATAACTGAGCCGAAATAGTGATTTTATTCGTATTGAAATGGCTTTCAATACCTATGATGGCTTTTTGCATCATTAGGTGGCCCCATTTTTTATCTCGAGCATCTGGATGAATTACAACCCTTCCAATAGAAGCATTTTCAAAATAATCTCCCGCTTTAAACAATCGGGCGTAAGCCACAATTTCATCATTAAACTCCCCAAATAGGTGTAATGCTTTTTCATCTTTGCCATCAACGTCTTGATAAACGCAGTTTTGCTCGACCACAAACACATGCGAACGAAGTTTTAGTAAAGAATAGAGTTCTTGAAGAGAAAGCTCGTCAAATCGCTTTATTTTCCATTTTATAGTTTCCTGCATAATACTGATAGTTGGTGTTTATTTCTTTTTTAAAAATTGTACCGATTTGATGATGGCTTCTAGTTCAAACATTAAATCTCTTTTTTGTTTGGATGGTGCGTAACAAAATCCTTCTATAACTAAAATTCTATGGTTGGGTTGGTCCACAATAGCGTAATTAATAAATGGACCACTCATAAAATCGTTCAATAATTCCCAATTCCCTTTGGTTTCAAAAGTAGGTTTGTTATAAATTTTGGTTTTAGACAGATAGGGCGAAAATGCTGGCTCGGTAACCATCCTCGTTCTTGGCACAGCACCATGGATGTAAATTCTGCCTATAGAATCGCGAATATGTGTAATTCGTTTAACTGCATTATTATTGTCTTTGATGCTGCTAAATGGTATTTGATAAAAAATCAAACTCAAGTTGCCACTAGTGATTTCTTTCTTAAGCCAAATGAATTTTTTTCCGTGCAAGACCATTTTATACTTAATGGGAATATTAAGTCGCACATTGAATTTCTCGTGGATTTTAGCAACATCCAAAAGCGAATCGCACTTTATTTTTTCTTGGTATACTTTAATTTCCGATTCTTTGATTTTAGTAATAATCAACGAATCGTTATTTTGAATAGTATCTAAAATTTCTTGCACTGTTTCTCCAGAAATATGAACCACGACTTGCGGATTGGCATATTCGTTAGTTTCAATTCGGAATTGGCTTTTGGCTTCTTTTTTAACCATGATAATGTTTCTACTATTGGTCATAAAACCTTCCAATAGCTTAACAGGAAATTGATTTAAAGTAAAAACGGGTTCTTCTTGAGGAAGTCCTAAAACTGGAGATGCGAATTTATTTCTCATGCTATCGCCCACCTCACCGTTCCAAAGTTGGTCGTCAATAATAACCGAAACCTCATTGGTTTTACCAGAAGTTTCATTTACCTGTTTCTTTTCTTTGGTGTTACAAGAAGTGAATACAATGGCGGTTAACAACAATAAAAAATGGGCTTTATTCATAATAAGAAATAAAACACAAATTTATATAAGATTTTTGTATTATCCGTTTATTTTTAATTTCATTCCGGGTTTTACGCTTTCTCCCTTAATATTGTTCCATTTTTTAATGTCGGCAATAGTAATTCCAGGAAATTTTTGCGTTATTTTAAGCAACGTATCCCCTTTTCTAACTTGGTATAAAATTTCTTTTACTTTTTTATCTTTAGATGCGTAAGCGTCATTAAAAGGATTTTTATCTTTTACATTGGTTACTTCTTCTTTTCCAACTACTAATTTGTCCCCAAGTTTAATGTTGGTATCCGATAAAGAATTCCATTCTAAAAGATTATTGATAGTAACATTGTATTTTCTGGCAATAGTTCCTAAATATTCGCCTTTTTCCACAACGTGTTCTACATTTTTAAGTTCGGTTTTAAGCTTAGTTTCTTCTTCTTTAGCTTCCGCCAAGCTAACATTAGAAACAATTAATTGAGACCCTACTTTTACATTATTGTCGATAATTGCATTCCACTCTCTAAGGTTGGCAACACTAATGTTGTTCTTTTTCGCAATAGAAAATAAATTGTCTCCTTTAGCAACTACATAATAATTTTCGGATTTAGAAGTAGTATCTATTTTCTCTTCTTTTTTTCCTTTTTCTGGTTTGGCAGCTTTATGATCTACTGTAGCAATATCTTCTTTTCTTTCAACAAGTGGTTGTTTCACTTCTTTTCTAACGACAGTAGTTACTTTCTCGGTTTTGATGATTTTAATGTTATCGCCAAGACCAATATTGTCGCCTTTTAATTTGTTCCATTTTTTAAGTTCTACAACTGAAACATCATATTTAGAAGCAATTCCTCCCAGATTATCTCCGCTTTTCACTTTATGTATTTTGGTTACTTCTTTATTAGTAACTACTTTTTCAGTTTTGAATACTTTTTCAAATTTAGGCTCAACAGCTGCAACTGCCTTTACTTTGTCCTTAATTACCAAAGGTTTTTTAATCGAAGTGTCAGCAACTATTTGTTTCGTTTCTTTGTAAGCTATTCGTTCCGTAGAAAGTATTTTCAGGCTTCTTCCTTTAGGAGCATTGTTTGACCTTAAGTGATTCCATTTTTTTAAATTGGCAATCGAAACATTGTATTGGTCTGCAATTTCATTTAAATTATCTCCTTTACGCACTTTATGAAATTTAGTTCTAGTAACAAATTCTTTTTCATGGAAGGACGTATTGGTGGAATCATTTCGTTTAACAGATGCTAATCTTTCATTTGGTCGCTCTCTTTTGCTTTCTTCGTGATTTAAATAAGCATAAATTTTATCTTCATTGGAGGTGAAAATAGCGATTTTATTTTTTGGCAAACGAAGAAAATTAGTTTGTCCGGTAATGTGCGGAATTTCGTTTCTTTTGAAAGATGGGTTGAAAAACTGAATTTCAGAAACTGAAACATCCAATAAATCGGAAACTTGCTTGAAAGTCATGTGGCTTCTCACTCCTACTGTATCGGTTGCAAAAAGATTGGCAACAGCTTTGTTAGGAACAATACCGTGTTCTTTATGGTATTCAAAAATATACATGGTTGCTAAAAAGGCAGGAAGATAATTCTGAGTTTCTTTTGGAAGATTTTTTCTTATATTCCAATAGTTTTGTTGGCCACCAGAACGTCTTATTGCTTTGGCAACATTTCCTGGACCTGAATTATATGCCGCAAGAACTAAATCCCAATCGCCAAAAATTTTGTACATGTTATTCATGTAAACGGATGCTGCTTGGCTTGCCTTTAAAGGCTCACTTCGTTCATCAACATACGAATCAATATTTAAACCATATTGTTTTCCGGTTTGGTACATAAATTGCCATAAACCAGTTGCTCCAACACGTGAAACTGCTCTAGGATTCAAAGCAGATTCTACCACAGCAAGATATTTTATCTCTAGCGGAATGTTGTTTTTTGCTAATTCATCTTCAAAAAGTGGGAAATAATATTGCGAAACCCCCAATAGTCTTTCAAATGCTTTCTTTCTGTTTTTTAAGAACGATTTAATGACATTCTCCAAACCAATGTTGTACTCAATGTTAAATGGCGATTTCTCGTCCATTTTTTTCAAGCGCTCTTTTAGCAATTCGGTTGGTAATTCAAAATCTACTTTCTGATCTACATTTACGTTTTTAATATCCGAAGACATTTCATCATAAACATCCAGTGTTGTAAGTTCTTTCATCCAAAGACTGTCTATACAAGTAGCCATTTCATCGGTTACGAAAGTAGATTTTATAGAGTCAAGATAGGAGATTTTTATTTCTTTTTTTACAATAGAATCCTGAACTTTAGCAGCATCTTGTCCGTAAAATGAAGCAGAAGCCAGCAATAGGATGGTTGTAATTTTGTGTTTTATATTCATATTTAATTTTTTCAATAATTACGTATCGGTAAGAATTGCTTAATTGCAAACTTACTGATATATAACGTATTAAAATGTTTAATTATTGTTAAAGTCAATGATTTAATCTAAAATTGCTTGAATACCAGGTAAAACTCTTCCTTCTAACATTTCCAACATAGCACCTCCGCCAGTAGAAACATAGCTCATTTTATCTTCCAAACCAAACTGTTTTACCGCTGCAACCGAGTCGCCGCCTCCTACTAAAGAGAACGCACCGTTGGCTGTAGATTCAGCAATGTAGTTGCCTAAAGTGATGGTTCCGTTTGCAAAATTTTCCATTTCAAAAACGCCTAGAGGTCCGTTCCAAAGAATGGTTTTAGATTCCATTATTATTTTTTTGAAATTTTCTAACGATTTTGGTCCGGCGTCTAAACCTTGCCATCCGTCAGGAATTTCTCTTACATCTACAATTTGAGTTTGCGCATCATTTGAAAAAGCATTAGCAGCAACAACATCTACTGGAATGTGAATGTGAACATTTTTTTCTTTTGCTTTTTGCAAAATTTCAATTGCTAAATCCATTTTATCCTCTTCGCAGATAGAATCTCCAATTTTTCCGCCCAATGCTTTGATGAAAGTAAACGTCATTCCGCCTCCAATAATCATGTGGTCTACTTTATCTAAAATATTTTCGATAACCGTGATTTTAGAAGATACTTTAGATCCTCCAAGAATAGCCGTAACTGGTTTTACCGAATTGTTTAAAACACGGTTCAAACTCTCAATTTCTTTTGCTAAAAGCAATCCGAAACATTTATGATTTGGGAAAAATTGTGCAATAATAGTTGTTGATGCATGCGCTCTATGGGCAGTTCCAAAAGCATCGTTTACATAAATGTCTCCAAGAGACGCTAATTCTTTTGCGAAAGCAACATCCCCTGCTTCTTCTTCAGCATAAAAACGAAGATTTTCTAGAAGCAAAATCTGACCTGGTTGTAACGCAGCGGCTGCCTTGTGAGCAACATGACCAATACAATCGGAAGCAAAATGAACTGTTACTCCCAATACTTCAGAAACTGTGGCAACAATATGTTTTAATGAATATTTATCTTCTTTTCCTTTTGGTCTTCCTAGGTGCGACATTAAAATTACGCTTCCGCCATCGGCAAGAATTTTATCAATAGTTGGCTTTGCGGCTTCTATTCTGTTAGCATCGGTTACATTGAAATTTTCATCCAAAGGAACATTGAAATCTACACGAATTAATGCTTTTTTGTTATTGAAATTAAAGTCTAGAAGAGTTTTCATAAGAAAGTGCGGAGTTAATTAGTAATGAAATGCAAATATAGACATTTTGTTTTTTTATTCTAGGATGCCTTTTATAAGTTTAAATATTATGCTTGCTAAGGAGTGAAATTTTATGTTAGTTGCAATTTTATAGTATCTTTGCTTATGCTTTTTTCAGAAATATTAGGTCACGAACACATTAAAAATCACTTGATAAAGAGTGCTAGTCAAGGCAGAATTCCTCATGCGCAACTATTTGTTGGCCCTGAAGGTTCTGGTACTTTGCCTATGGCAATTGCCTATGCGCAATATATTGTTTGTCAGAATTTAGGAAATGAAAATTCAGGTGAAAATGAGGCCTGTAATTTAAAATTCAATCACTTAGCCCATCCCGATTTGCATTTTGTGTATCCTACGGTGACAACCGAAGATGTAAAATCGAAGCCAAAAAGTATTGATTTTATTCAAGATTGGAGGCAATTTATTAAGGAAAATCCTTACGGAGGTTTGTTCGATTGGTATAAAATGCTGGGCGTTCAAAACAAACAAGGAGAAATTCGTGTGGACG
>CANGCT010000093.1 GCA_947452415.1 Flavobacteriaceae bacterium | reverse complement strand
AAAAGAGAGAAAAGAAAATAGAAAAAAGAGGATAGATAATAGACTTAAAAGTTTAAATCTTCGAGCCTTTGTGCCTTTGCGGCAAATTGGATTAAATAAAAATTCCATTCGTAAAATAGGTTACGAATAAAAAGAGGTAATTATTCTTTTGTTAAAATTAAAATATTGTTTCCTATGACTTTTTTATAGCGTGCACACTATGTTTGTCATTTTTCCCTTAGCAGCATTACCTGCTCAGGTTCATTGGGTATAATCTCAGCTCGTTATTTAGAGCACCCCTTTTTGAGACAGGGCAAATATAGAAAAAGAATGGCAAAATTCAATGGCAATGGCAAAAATCAATTACAATTGCAAAAATCAATGGCAATGTCAAAAATCAATGGCAATTTTGAATTTTGACATTGCTATTGCCATTGACATTGCCATTGATTTTTAATGCTCCGGTTTCCTACGATTTTGCTTAATAGTTGCCATAACCGATTTATTTTTCAATCGTTTTTCGATAACGGATCTTGGTATTTTGGTAGGCTTTCTTTTTTTAGGAACTACCAACGATTTTGTAATTAAATCCAGAAATCGCTTGATGACAATTTCTTTGTTTTTAAGTTGGCTTCGGTCTTCATCACAATTAATAATCAAAATATTTTCAAGAGTTAATTTAGATTTTAACTTTACAGAAAGCACTTCTTTTTCTTCTTCCGAAAGTGCTTGGGAGGCATTTAAATCATAGGTTAACACTACCTTAGACGAAACTTTATTTACGTTTTGTCCTCCAGCTCCAGAGCTTCTTACTGCTTTGAATTTTAGTTCATTTATGATTTTTTCTTTATTCATTTTTTTGCCACTAAGACGCTAATACACAAAGTTATTTTTTTTGTGGAGGCACAAAGTTAATTATTAATTCTTTGTCTATAATTTTTCAGCCACAGATTCCACGGATTATACCTATTTTTACTTTCGTTAAATAAAAAATCTGTGATAATCCGTGCAATCTGTTTAATCTGTGGTAAAAAAAGATTTAAATTAATTTGGTACTTGGTGTGCAGGTTTTAATAAATCGTTTACCGTTTTCACAGGATTAAAAGTAATTAACGGAACTTCAACGAAAATGGTTAGCCATTTTGCCATAGCACCATTCCAAAGCCCTGGTAATTCAAAAGCTTTTAGAGGTTTTCCATTTTTATTTTTTTCAACAATAAATCCTGTATTTTTATCTACGAATTCGGTCAAATCAAATTGTTGACCATGGAAGTTTTTGGTAACACAAACTAGATCTACAGGATTAAAATGGGTGGCTTTTTCTAGTATTTTAAGCTGATCTGCTTCTACTTGCGATGCCTCTATTATTTGAAGAAATGTATTTCCTTTTACATCCCTAACCCAAAAAGGGCCTCCGCCAGGTTCTCCTTCATTTTTCACCATTCCACATACCCGAATAGGACGGTTTAAGACATTATGAAGGTATTCTATTTTACTTTCTTTAGTATATTTTGAAAAATCTTCTATGACCGTAATGTTTAATTTCAAGGATAAGAAATTTACTATTTCATTAAGATTTTCATTAGAAACCAAATCACTATCTAAAAGGTGTAAATAGTTAAAAACTGCTTCTCGAATCTGAATTAAAATTCCAGCTAATGCCTTTTTATATAAAGTAACTTCTGCAGCATGATTTTGAATTACATTATCAATATTTTTGATAAAAATAATATCGGCATGAAGGTTATTAAGATTTTCAATTAATGCACCATGACCACCTGGTCGAAAAACCAATTGGCCATTTTCTTCCCGAAATGGGTTTCCTTCTAAATCTACTGCAATAACATCTGTGGCTTTGTCTTGATAGGAATATTTTACAGAAATGGAACTATTATTTTGAGATTCGTATTTGCTTTTTATCTCGTTTACAATAGTTTCAAAGTTGTTTTTATGTTCTTCGGAAACTGTAAAGTGCAAATACGATTTATCATTAGAAGTGGCATAAGAAACACATTCTATAAGATGTTCTTCAATTGCTGTAGCAATATGATTTTCGTATTTGTGAAAAGGCAAAACACCTTTGGGCTTAGTGGCAAAATCAAAATGTTTTGGAGATAACATTGCTTTAATGAAGGCGTAATCTTTGGCGTCTTTACTAGCAGTTTCAAAATTAGAAACTAGGGTTTTAGATTTTTCTAGAACTATATCATAAAATGCAAACTTCTCTTTTGCAACCAGAAAAATAGAAAGATTTTTATTTTTTTTACGATTCACATAAGCATTTATAGATTCTTCTTCAGGATTATATTCTTGTATAAATTCGTTCAAAAATTTAAACATTCTAGTTGCAGCTCCCGATGCAGGTACGAATTTTTTAAGTTTTAAATTTTTCTTTTTTTCGTCAAAATAATTGGCATGGTATACGGCTTCTTCATTAGAAACAGTTATAATTCCATCCTTTATTACTGCCGGTCTATCTAAATAAATTTTTGGCAACCCGTTTCTTAATACCTCAAATTGATGCTCTAGAGATTCTAAATTAATCTTACGGTTGTAAATATCTATAAAATCATCCGAATGAAAACCTATTTTTTTTGCTTTAGATAAGTCTTTTATTATTTGAATTGCTTTTTCAAGTCGTTCTTCTTTATTACCTGACAATTTAATATAAGGTTTTTTATTATTTATTAATTCTTGTTCAAAAATTGCTAATGTTTCTTGACGGTTTTCTGGATTATCCCTTAAATCGTCTTTCTCCCAAGGAAAATCTACATCAGTTAAAAAAACTAAATCATAATTATGATCTTTCGCAGCAGAAGCAATGATTGGATCACAATATCCGTAATAAGTATCTGAAAAAACTTTGGTTTCTAACAAATTTGTATCGCAAAATAAATACTCATTTGCTTTTTCAAGCGCCTCATTTTCTAATTGAATTTGACCAATGGCAATGGGTAACAAATCTTCGGGTTGGCAAATTTGTTGGGTAGCATCCCATTTTTTTTGAAGGTAATCTCGCGCAAATTCGCGAACCCAAAGGGTGTTATATTCATCTGCAAGCTGCTGAGCCAAAGTGGTTTTTCCTGTAGATTCGGGTCCATACAAAGCAATTTTAATTACTTCTGTAGGTTGTTGTTTAAGATTTTCTTCCATTCTATGTAGGCTTTGATGGCTATGATTGTAAAAATTAAATATTGTAAAGATAACATTCCTAAACCCCTATATGCAAATAACGGCACCGCTATAATATCGCCAAAGATCCACAAGGCCCAGTTTTCTATTTTTTTTAACGCCATGTACCACATGGCAGTAAAAAATATTCCTGAGGTAAAAATATCAATATAATTAGGTATTGCAAGGGGATAATGGAAAAATTTATAAACTAAATAGGTAATTCCCATGGTTAGGAAAAAGAAACCTAATCCAATTTGTTTTTCTCGACTAGTAGTTCTACTAATTTTCATTTGGGGTTGCTTTGTTTTGGAAGACCATTTGTACCACCCATAAATACTCATTATGGAATAATAAAAATTCATTGTCATGTCGCCAAAATAACTTGCTTGATATAATAAATAAACAGTAATTACTGTAGAGATTAGTCCGGTTGGGTAGACCCAAATATTTTCTTTTTTGGCACAAAAAACACTTAATATGCCAAAGATAAATGCCAAAAACTCCAAAATAATTTGAAGCATAGAAGCGTTTTTATATTGTGAGAGGAAGAAGTCGATCAAGAGGGTTTTGGGTTTAAGGTTCCAGGTTTTGGGTTAATCAAAAAAATTACTGTCGTTTTCAAATGCGGTCCCAACTACTACCATATCTGCTCCAGCATTAAAAGCATCTTCAATTTCTTTTTTGGAACGTATTCCGCCGCCAACAATAACTGGAATTTTAATTTTTCGGGAAACTAATGTAATCATTTCTATTGGAACTGTTAATTTTGCTCCGCTACCAGCTTCTAAATACATTAATTTGTTGCCAATATATTCGCCTGCTTGAGCTGTTTGCAAAACATAATCGGCATTATTTCTATCTAATGGTTTGGTTTTGCTTACACGTTCTACAGCAGTTTCACTTCCGCTTTCAATTAAAATATAACCGGAAGAAATAACTTCTAAAGCAGTTTTTTTTAATACGGGCACCGCATTCACTTGATGCTCAATTAAATAATCGGGGTTTCGTCCAGAAAGTAAGGTTAGAAATAAAATGCCATCGGCTTTATCCGAAATTTGGGAAGGGTTTCCTGGAAAAAGTAAAATTGGTAATTCAATTTTTGACTTCAATTCTACAATTAATTCATCTAAATGTAAACCTTCAAAAGAACTTCCGCCAACTAATATATGTGTTGCTGGCGAAAGCTTAATTTTTTGAATTAAAACAGAAACGTGTTCCATCAACACTTTATCGGGATCGATGAGAATCGCTAAAAGTTTCTTGTTTGTTATTTTAGCAGAGACTATTTGGTTGTAAATATTTGCCATTATTGTTTTTCAAAAGCGCAAACAAAGATATAATCTTCTACCAAATCAAAAAGAATATCGAAGTTTTCTTCTTTATTGTTAAATATTAATTTTGCTTTTGCTTTTTTATCTTCAAATAAAAAATCCTCCTCAAAAATATGATTTTTAAAACTAATACCTTCTTCATTTTTTATTTTAAAAATGCTTTCTTTTATCCCCCAAATAATGGTGGCTTTTATCATTTTTTCTTTTTCGGATAGATTTTCCAAATGGGAAACATCCATAAACCGTGAAGCAATTTTAAGTATTTTCTCCTTAACGTGTTCTACATCCAAACCAATTGGTTGGTCGCAAATTGCTATTGCTGAAAAGGTATGCGAATGCGAAATAGAAATACACTTTTCATCTATTAAATGGGGTTTGCCATTAGCATCGTAATACAAATCGAAATCAGAATAACCTAGATGTTGCAATAGCATTCTAACAGATAAAAAACCTTTTTTATGGCTTTCCGATTTCATTGATTTTACTCTATTCTGGGAGGAAGCGCTTAATTTTACAGCACAATTTAACTCCTCTAAATCCTCAGTAATTTTCCAAAGATATAGAGAGGAAGTGGTATTTAATATAACTTCTTTATACAAAGGCATTTAGTATTTTATTGTTTTACAGAGGCTTAAGAACTTAAACATTTCACAAATTTGAAAATAAATTATTAAAATCGAAACCTATGTTGTAATTTTGCCCCCAAATTAAAAAACAAATATACATAATAGATGAGTACACAAACATTACCTTATGTAGCTTTTAAAGTGAAAGATATTTCGCTTGCAGCTTGGGGAAGAAAAGAAATTGAATTGGCCGAAGCAGAAATGCCAGGTTTAATGGCATTAAGAGCAGAATATAAAAACGAACAACCTCTTGCAGGTGCTCGTATTGCAGGATGTTTACACATGACCATTCAAACTGCTGTTTTAATTGAAACTTTAATTGCTCTTGGTGCAGAAGTTACATGGTCTTCTTGTAATATTTTCTCTACTCAAGATCAAGCTGCCGCTGCTATTGCTGCTGCAGGAATTCAAGTTTATGCCTGGAAAGGTTTAAATGAGCCTGATTTTGATTGGTGTATAGAGCAAACTTTATTCTTTGGTGAAGATAGAAAACCATTGAACATGATTTTGGATGATGGAGGAGATTTAACCAATATGGTTATTGACCGTTACCCACATTTAGTTGCTGGAATAAAAGGATTGTCAGAAGAAACTACAACAGGAGTTCATAGATTATACGAAAGAGTAAAAGCGGGAACGTTGCCAATGCCAGCAATTAATGTGAATGACTCGGTTACTAAATCGAAATTTGACAATAAATATGGTTGTAAAGAATCTGCTGTAGATGCTGTTCGTAGAGCGACTGACTTAATGTTGGCTGGTAAAAGAGTAATCGTTTGCGGATATGGTGATGTTGGAAAAGGAACTGCTGCTTCTTTTAGAGGTGCTGGTTCTATTGTAACAGTAACTGAAATTGATCCTATATGTGCGCTTCAAGCAGCAATGGATGGATTTGAAGTGAAAAAATTAGACACTGTTATTGCTACTGCTGATATTATCATTACTACTACTGGAAATAAAGACATTGTATTAGGTTCTCATTTTGAAAAAATGAAAGACAAAACGGTGGTTTGTAACATCGGTCACTTTGATAATGAAATTGATATGGCGTGGTTGAATGGTAATTTTGGTCATACTAAAAATGAAGTAAAACCTCAAGTAGATATTTACAACGTAAACGGAAAAGATATTATTATCTTGGCGGAAGGTCGTTTAGTAAATTTAGGTTGTGCTACTGGTCACCCAAGTTTTGTAATGAGTAATTCCTTTACCAATCAAACTTTAGCTCAAATTGAGTTATGGAAAAATAGTGCTGCTTACAATAATGACGTTTATATGTTACCTAAGCATTTAGATGAAAAAGTGGCAATGTTACACTTAGCTAAATTAGGAGTTGAATTGGAAACTTTACGCGTGGATCAAGCAGATTATATAGGTGTTCCAGTTGAAGGTCCTTTCAAACCAGAGTATTATAGATACTAATTAAGTCTTTCTTTGGGTTATTTAAAAAGCCTCCGATTTATTAAATCGGAGGCTTTTTTTAATCTACATCTTTCATTTTGAAAGTATCCATAAATGCGGTGGTGTAATTTCCAGCAACATATTCTGGGTCCTCCATTAATTGACGATGGAATGGTATTGTAGTTTTTATTCCTTCAATATAAAACTCATCTAAAGCACGTTTCATTTTGTTGATGGCTTCTTCTCTAGTTTGTGCTGTTGTGATCAACTTAGCAATCATAGAATCATAATTTGGCGGAATAGTATATCCTGCATAAACATGCGTATCCAATCGTACTCCGTGACCTCCTGGAGCGTGTAAAACGGTTATCTTTCCAGGGGAAGGACGAAATTCATTATATGGGTCTTCGGCGTTAATACGACATTCTATTGCATGCAAATTTGGAAAATAGTTTTTACCTGAAATTGGCACTCCTGCAGCAACAAGTATTTGTTCGCGAATTAAATCGTAATCTACTACTTGTTCGGTAATTGGATGCTCTACTTGGATACGAGTATTCATTTCCATGAAGTAGAAATTTCGGTGTTTATCTACCAAAAACTCAACCGTTCCAGCGCCTTCATATTTAATGTATTCGGCAGCTTTTACAGCAGCTTCCCCCATTTTTTTACGCAATTCATCGGTCATGAATGGCGATGGTGTTTCTTCAGTTAGTTTTTGGTGACGTCTTTGAACCGAACAGTCTCTTTCGGATAAGTGACAGGCTTTTCCATAAGAATCTCCTACTACTTGAATTTCGATATGACGAGGTTCTTCAATTAATTTTTCAAGATACATTCCGTCGTTTCCAAAAGCTGCAGCCGACTCTTGACGAGCGCCTTCCCAAGCTTTTAGTAAATCTTCCTGTTTCCAAACAGCACGCATTCCTTTTCCACCACCTCCAGCGGTTGCTTTTAGCATAACAGGATAACCAAATTCATTTGCTAATTGTTCGGCTTGTTCATAAGAGTCTAAAATCCCAACAGAACCGGGAACACAGGGAACACCTGCTTCAATCATGGTAGCTTTAGCCGAAGCTTTATCTCCCATTCTATCAATCATTTCTGGGGATGCCCCGATGAATTTAATTCCGTGTTCTTGACAAATTTTAGAAAATTTAGCATTTTCCGACAAGAAACCGTATCCTGGGTGAATTGCATCTGCATTAGTTATTTCGGCAGCAGCAATAATATTCGACATCTTCAAGTAGGATAAATTACTAGGTGGTGGCCCAATGCAAACTGCTTCGTCGGCAAATTTCACATGCAAACTCTCTGCATCGGCAGTAGAATAAACCGCAACGGTTTTAATGCCCATTTCTTTGCAAGTTCTAATTACTCTTAATGCAATTTCCCCTCTATTGGCGATTAATATTTTTTTAAACATCTTATTTTTTTTTAAAATTCAAAAAACAAATTCTAAATTCCAAATCCTAATAGATTACCTATTTTTGGGATTTGGAATTTAAAATATTGGAATTTAAAATTATGATGGATCAACTAAGAATAATGGTTGGTCAAATTCTACTGGAGACATATCATCCACAAGAATTTTAACAATTTTACCTGAAATTTCAGCTTCAATTTCATTGAATAATTTCATTGCCTCTACAACACAAAGTACATCTCCTTTTGTAATAGAAGAACCAACTTCTATAAAAGAAGGTTTGTCTGGCGAAGGTTTTCTGTAAAAAGTCCCAATCATAGGAGATTTTATAGTAACATATTTAGAACTCTCCTCCACAACTGGTGCTGTTGCTTCTACTGTTGCTACTGGCGCTGCTGGTGCCGCTTGTATTGCCTGAGGCATTGCTTGTTGCACTGGCGCTTGTTGCAAGTAAGTGATGTCTGGAGTGTTTCCTTCTAAAGTTGTTCTAATAGTGATTTTAATATCTCCTGTTTCTAATTTCACTTCTGCAACTCCAGAATTGGATACAAATTTGATTAGATTTTGAATTTCTTTTAAATCCATAATTAATTTTTTTAGTTATAGTTTATTGTTTATTATAAGCCCATTTAAGGTAGATAGAACCCCAGGTAAATCCACCGCCAAAAGCAGCGAAAATAAGGTTGTCACCTTTTTTAAATTTATTTTCAAAATCACTTAACAACAACGGTAAAGTTGCTGAAGTGGTGTTTCCATATTTTTGAATATTAACCAATACTTTTTCTTCTTCAAGATCCATTCTAGAAGCTGTTGCGTCAATAATTCTTTTATTAGCCTGGTGTGCAATTAACCAATTTACATCCTCTTTAGTAAGATTGTTGCGTTGCATGATTTTTTCACTCACATCGGCCATTCCAGAAACGGCATATTTATAAACCGTTTTACCATCTTGAAAAACGAAATGTTGGCTATTTTCAACTGTTTCTATTGAAGCAGGCAAAATAGATCCGCCAGCATCAATTTTTAAATACTCTCTACCTATCCCATCCGAACGAAGGTATTCGTCTTGCAATCCTAATCCTTCGTAATTTGGTTCAAATAAAGCTGCTCCGGCACCATCTCCAAAGATTATACAAGTTGCTCTATCGGTATAATCAATAATGGAGGACATTTTATCGGCACCAATTACTAGTACTTTTTTATATCTACCAGACTGTATATAAGCAGCGGCTGCAGACATTCCATAAAGAAAGCTAGAGCAAGCGGCAGATAAATCGTAAGCAAAAGCATTAATAGCTCCGATTTGAGTAGCCACATAAACTCCAGTTGTTGCTACAGGCATGTCTGGAGTGGCAGTTGCCATAATTACTAAATCTATTTCTTTAGGATCAATATTTCCTCTTTTAATTAAATCTTGGGCAGCTTTTATTGCTAAAAATGAAGTTCCTTTGCCAGAATCTTTTAATAAACGTCTTTCTTTTATACCTGTTCTAGATGTTATCCATTCGTCATTAGTATCTACTAGAGTTTCTAGTACTTGATTAGAAAGAACAAAATCTGGAACATAACCACCAACAGCGGTAATTGCGGCTGTAATTGAATTCATAATGCTAATTTAGGGCCTCTTTAAAAACGATGGTTTTTAAAGAGGTGGAATTTACAAAAAAATATTTAGTTATAATTAAAATTCACGAAAAACAAAAAACTCTCACAGAGTGAGAGTTTAAATGTAAATTTAAATATAAATTAAGCAGCTGCTACTGATTTATCAATAACTACTTGACCTCTGTAGTACATTTTACCTTCGTGCCAGTATGCTCTGTGGTATAAATGTGCTTCTCCAGTGATTGGACAAGTTGCGATAGTTGCTACCGTTGCTTTGTAATGTGTTCTTCTCTTATCTCTTCTTGTTTTCGAGATTTTTCTTTTAGGATGTGCCATTTTACTATATTATTTATCCGTTAATAGTTGTTTTAATTTGTCCCATCGTGGGTCAATATTTTCTTCTTTTTTATTCTCTTTTTTTTGTTCTTTAATTGTTAGTTCCGAAAGTTTTTGCAAGGTTTCTGTTTGCAAAGTTCCATCTTTAATTCCTGGATGAACTCTTTTTAATGGAACCGAAAGCACAATCATCTCATATATATATTGTGCAATATCAATTTGATGTTCACCATGGGGCAATACCAACAATTCTTCATTGTCATTATTAAATTCTTCGCCAAAAGTAACTACTAATTTCATTTTACTCTTTACGGGTAAACCAAATATTTCGTTTGTTACATCACAAGGAACGGTAACGGTTCCTTTGTGTTGGAAAGAAAGCTCCAATAGGGTGCTTTTTTTTTCTAAAACTACATTTACTTTGATATCACAATCTTCATATTCGTGATACTCAAAACTATCAAAGAACGCTTTATTGATTTGAAATTCAAATGGATGTTTGCCTAACTTTAATCCTATAAATGGAATTAAAAATTCATTTGTAACTTTCATCATTTCATCAATTTGTCCAATCCGAAGATTCGGGTTTGGGAGTGCAAAGATATAAATTTATTGTAAAACAAAAAGCCTTATCAGTATTTTTTTGTTTACAACTGTTTTTCTTTTGTTTTTAATGGGTTTTT
>CANGCT010000092.1 GCA_947452415.1 Flavobacteriaceae bacterium | reverse complement strand
TGGTAATTTTTTACACATTGCAGTCCATCTACTCATAAGATTCTGCAAGTCTTTTTCTAATTCTGTTGTTGTTTTGCCTTCGGCTACTGTTCGCACAATAACACCAAATCCTTTTGGTTTAACTGCTTGCACCAATTTTTTTAATCGGTCTTTTTCTTCTTTTTCTTCTATTTTTTGTGAAATAGAAACTCTGTCAGAAAAAGGGACAAGAACTAAAAATCTACCTGCAAAAGAAAGCTCAGAGCTAATTCTTGGCCCTTTGGTAGATATAGGTTCTTTAACCACTTGCACTAAAATAGATTGATTGGCGTTTAGCACATCTGCTATAGCACCATCTTTATCAATTTCTTTTTCAAACTGAAAGGTTTTTAGGGAGAAATCTTTTATTTTACCTGTATTTACAAGTTTTATGAATTTCAAATAAGAGAGTAAAGCGGGTCCTAAATCGTGGTAATGTAAAAAGGCATCTTTTTCGAAACCAACATTTACAAATGCAGCATTAAGTCCGGGAACTGGTTTTCTAATTTTGGCAATAAAAATATCGCCTACTAAAAAATCGCTTCCTTTTTCTTCTTCTTTGTGTAATTCTATAAGTTTTCCATCTTTTAATAAGGCAAAATCTACAGCATTTTCACCACTTCTGATGATTAGTTCTTTATTCATGTTGTAAATTTTTATCCTGACTTCGTGTCAGTAGTTCATAGTTTGTTGTTTATAGTTGAATAACTATAAACCTATAACTATAAACCATAAACTTTTCAGTAAGGATGGATTAAACATTATTTCAGGTATTACCCAGTGAACTTTAGAATGTAGTCTTCAGATATAAGAATGCAGCTTAAATAACTACTTTCTAAATTCTGTTTTCTAAATTCTAAATTCTGTTTCAATGAACGTTTAAAAAGAAAAAAGTAGTTTAAAACTACTTTTTCTTTTTGTGACGGTTAGCTCTCGCTCTTTTTTTACGTTTGTGCGTCGCTACCTTATGTCTTTTTCTTTTTTTACCGCTTGGCATGGTATAAGTTTTTTAGGATTAATAATAAGTTTTTTAAACTGCAATTTCAGTTTTAGTTTTTACTCCTTCTACAAATACTTTTGCAGGTTTAAATGCTGGAATATTGTGTGCTGGAATTTTTATTGTAGTATTTTTAGAAATGTTTCTACCTGTTTTTTCTGCTCTAGTTTTGATAATAAAGCTTCCAAAACCTCTTAAGTAAACATTATTTCCACTTTCTAATGATGATTTCACCTCTTCCATTAATGCTTCTACTGTAGATTGTACATCTCCTTTTTCAAGCCCTAATTTTTCTGAAATTTTTGCTACGATATCTGCTTTCGTCATTTTCTTTCGTATTTAATATTTATTGTAAATTTTTTAAGAGTGCAAATATAGGAATTAAATAAACAATATTTCAAGTATAATTGATTAAAATTTAATCACATAAAGATTTACTTTTACAACCCAATACTTTAAAATGGATTTTTCTAACTCTTTACTGTTATGGTATTTACAAAATAAGCGGGATTTGCCATGGCGAAACACGGTAAACCCTTATCCTATTTGGCTTTCCGAAATTATGCTGCAGCAGACTAAGGTAGCGCAAGGATTACCTTATTTTTTGACTTTTATGGAAGCTTTTCCAACCGTTTTGCATTTGGCGCAAGCCAATGAAGAACAAGTTTTGAAACTTTGGCAAGGATTGGGCTACTATTCTCGAGCTAGAAACCTGCATAAAACTGCGCAAATTATAGCTTTTGAGTTAAACGGAAACTTCCCAAACAACTATATTGACCTTATAAAACTGAAAGGAGTTGGAGAATATACTGCTGCAGCCATTGCCTCATTTGCATTTAATGAAGTGGTTCCTGTAGTTGATGGAAATGTTTTTAGAGTCCTCTCTCGTTATTTAAATATTGAAACCGACATTGCATCGGCCTCAGCCAAGAAAGAATTTTCGGCTTTAGCCAAAGAACTAATGCCTAAAAATAATCCGGCATTATTCAATCAGGCAATCATGGAGTTTGGAGCATTGCAATGTGTGCCTAAAAATCCGGATTGTACTAATTGCATATTTAATACTAGTTGTGCTGCTTTGCAAAAGAATAAAGTAACCGAATTGCCTGTGAAATTGAAAAAAACTAAGGTAACCAATAGGTATTTTAACTATTTGGTTTTTTTAGATAATTCGAATAAGACTATAATTAATAAAAGAACCGAAAAAGGAATTTGGCATAACTTATATGAGTTTCCATTGATTGAAGCCGAGGAAGAATTGGATTTTGAAACTATTTATAAAGCAATTTCCGAAAAGTATATCGATTTCCCTATCGATTCAATTGTGGTATATAATACGGAACAAATAATCCACAAACTTTCGCATCAAAAATTACATATTAACTTCTATAGAGTTGCCGTAACCGAAGAAATTTCGGAAGGAATTTCATTAGATATTCTAAAAAATTATCCATTCCCGATAGTAATATATAATTTTATTGAAAAGTATT
Organism: Flavobacteriaceae bacterium; assembly: GCA_947452415.1. GTDB lineage: Bacteria > Bacteroidota > Bacteroidia > Flavobacteriales > Flavobacteriaceae > Flavobacterium. Next base: position 8,096 of record CANGCT010000092.1, on the reverse strand, counting down.
CTATTTAATTTGTATTTTTGAAATACAATAAAAACCATTTTTATGTACGGGACTTTAAATAAAGTAATGTTAATTGGCCATCTTGGTAATGATATTAAAATGCACTATTTTGAAGGTGGTAACAGCATTGGTCGCTTTTCCTTAGCAACTAATGAGGTTTATATCAATAAGCAAACCAATGAAAAAATCACTTCAACCGAGTGGCATAACTTGGTTGTACGAAATAAAGCAGCTGAAATTTGCGAAAAATACCTTTCAAAAGGAGATAAAATTTATGTAGAAGGGCGCATAAAATCCCGTCAATGGCAAGCAGAAGATGGCTCAGTTAAATATACTACGGAAATTCAAGTTACCGAATTTACTTTTTTAACCGTCAAAAAAGATACCGAAGCTAACAAACAAATGCAAGCACCAGAGACAAAAAACACTAACTTTGACGACATGAATTCTCCAATTGAGAACGATTTACCTTTTTAATAGTAACCAATTCATTTAATTTGGACCCAGAGCCCAGTTTAGCTATATTTAATTTAGATTCCAATTTGTTTATTGGAATTTTTGGCATTTGCTGCTTGCTTTTTTGCACAGCAATGGTTGCTGCTGCAGAAGTTGCACTATTTTCTTTATCCCAAAAGGATTTGTCGGATTTATCACAACAAAATCCTTCCAAACATTTAATTATCAACCAGCTATTGGCAAAACCCAAAAAATTATTAGCCACTATTTTGGTAGCAAATAATTTTCTGCACATTGCGGTGGTAATTCTTTTCTCTTTTTCATTGGATAAAGTTTTTTCAATGATTGCCATTCCGGTAGTGAAATTTTTAGTAGAAGTACTACTAGTTACTTTTTTGATTTTACTTTTTGGAGAAGTACTTCCTAAAGTATATGCTAGTAGAAACAATATAAAATTTGCTTGTTTTATAGCTTATCCGTTATTAATTCTTAACAGATTATTGTCGCCAATTAGTATTCCGCTAAGGGGTTTGACCAATTTTATTCAAGAAAAACTAGGGAAACAAAAGACCAATTTTTCTATTGACCATCTTTCGCAAGCATTAGAATTAACTTCTACCGAAGACACTTCCCATGAAGAGCAAAAACTTCTAGAAGGTATTGTTTCTTTTGGAAATACCGACACTAAACAGGTCATGAGCCCTAGAATTGATATTTTTGCAGTAGAAATTGAGGAAACTTTTTCGGATATTCTTCCAAAGATTATTGAAAAAGGATATTCCCGTATTCCGGTTTATGAAGACAATATTGATCATATTAAAGGCGTTCTATTTGTAAAGGATTTAATTCCGCATATAAATTCGGATATTTTTGATTGGAAAACATTGCTTCGCGAACCATTTTTTGTACCAGAAAACAAGAAACTTGACGATTTGTTAAAAGATTTTCAGAGTATGAAAAGCCATTTGGCAATTGTAGTTGATGAATATGGCGGTACCTCAGGATTGGTTTCTTTAGAGGATGTAATAGAAGAAATTGTTGGCGATATTAGCGATGAATTTGATGAAGAAAACATTAATTATTCACAAATTGATGCAACAAATTTTCTTTTTGAAGGAAAGATTAACCTTAAAGATTTTTATCGAATTATTTCGGTTAATGAAGAATTATTTGAAATCAGAAAAGGAGAAGCAGAAACTTTGGCAGGATTTATTCTAGAAATATTAGGTAATTTCCCTAAAAAAGGACAAAAAGTACCTATTGAAAATTGTCTTTTCACTATTGAAGTAGTAGATAAAAAAAGAATTAAACAGATAAAAGTGACCATTGATGGGTAAGATTTTAAATTATAGTTGTTGGCTATTGATAAGCGGATTGCTTCTGATGAGTTGCAAAGATGAAGTTTTGCCAAAACCTCCAAGTCAATTGCGATTGAATTATCCGGTTGCCAAATACGATGCTTTTGAGAACCATTGTCCGTTTACTTTTAATATGAATTCGGAGGCTATTATTAAAGAGGATAAAGATTGTGGGTTTACTATTTCGTATCCAAAAATGAAAGCAACAATTTATTTGACTTACAAGCCCGTAAATGGAAATATTGACAAATTACTACGGGACGCACAAAAACTAACCTATGAGCACGTTATTAAGGCCGATGATATTTTGGAGCAACCTTACTTGAATCCACAAAATAAAGTATATGGTATGTTTTATAAAGTTTCAGGAAATGCAGCTACCAATGCCCAATTTTATGCAACGGATAGTGTGAAACATTTTCTAACAGCATCCGTATATTTTTATGCAAAACCCAATTTCGATTCGATTATGCCTGCTGCAGATTATATTCGAAATGATATGCAAACGTTGATGGAAACGTTGAATTGGAAGTAAAAAACCTAACCCCCAGCCCCTCTACAAAGGAGAGGGGCTGGGGGTGTGAATGGATTATGTTTGGTTAATGGAAAAAGGGCTTAAGTTTATAAACTTAAGCCCTTATATGAAAGAAATCTATACTAAAATAGATTTTAAACCTTGGTTCCAGTTTTTACATTAGAAACTTTATACGTTTGTCCGTCACCAGTAGTTTCAACCGCTTTTACTAAATCTTCTGATTTTAGTTTGTCTAAATCAAAGTTTACTGTTGCTTGTTTTTTATCAAAATCTACTTTGGCATTTTGAACGCCATCCATTTCAGATAATTTTTTCTCAATGGTTTTTGCACAACCTTCGGGACAGGTCATTCCATCTATAGAGAATGAAGCTGTTCCTGGTTTCATAGCAACAGCTATTTCTTTTTTCGCGTCTGTTTTTGTAGCAGCACCTGTAGGAGTTTTTTCGTTGTTTTTACAACCTGCAAAAAGTACTGTTGCAATGGCTAAGCCTACTATGGATTTTGAAAATTTCATATTATTATATTTTATTGGTTTGGGGGTCAATTAATTTATTACAGCAAAATTACACTATTTTTTATACGCCAATTCATAAAATTATGTCAAATTTGTTGCTTCAAATAAAAAACAATGCAAACCAAACAGCTCCAGTGGACTTTATTAGTAGTACTTTCCTTAATATGGGGTAGTTCTTTTATTCTTATCAAAAAAGGATTAATAGGCTTATCGCCCTACCAACTGGGAGCATTACGAATTATTTTTACAGCAGGGTTTTTATTATTAATCGGCTTTAAAAGTTTAACCGAAATAAAACTGTATCAATGGAAATACATTGCTATTACGTCTTTATTTGGCACTTTTATTCCTGCCTTTCTTTTTGCGATAGCGGAAACTAAAGTAAGTAGTTCGGTATGTTCCATTTTAAATTCCCTAACGCCATTAAATACTTTATTAATAGGATTTGTAGCCTTTGGCCTTTCGTTTAAAAGAAGTCAATTTATTGGCGTGGTGATTGGTTTAGTGGGTACAGGTGTTTTAATTTTTAACGGCAACCAAGAAAGCTCTAATGACAATTACTATTATGCTGTTTTGGTAATTATTGCTTCTGTTTGTTATGCTATCAATGTGAATTTAATTAAGAAATTACTTTCGGATGTAAAACCTTTAAGCATCACTACTGGAAATTTTGTAGTGTTGTTGGTACCTGCATTAGTAATTTTATTTTCAACTGATTTTTTGTCTATTGTTTCTTTGCCAAAAACGCAACATTCGATGTTGTTTATTATAATTCTAGGCATCGTAGGAACTGGAATAGCCAATATTTGTTTTTTTAAATTAATTCAAATATCCTCACCGGTGTTTGCTTCTTCGGTGACTTATTTAATTCCAATTGTAGCATTTTTTTGGGGTTTATTAGATCATGAAATGCTAACTCCTTTGCAATTTTTTGGAGCATTTGTAATCTTAATTGGGGTGTATTTAGCAAATAAAAAATAATCTTAAAAACTATTATATACAAAAAAGACCGCCATTGCTGACGGTCTTTTCTAATTTATAGTAGTTCTGATTATTGAAAATCAGCATCCGAAACTCCTTCATTAATTTTAACTTCGGTCATTTTGAAATCTAATTCCATTCCTTGATTTAGGATGATTTCAAAAGGAACTTTCACTCCTTTAACCTCTCTATAATCCGAATAGCTGGTAGAAACCGTCATTTTCTTGTCGCCTTTTTCAATTAATTTTACTTCGGCAAGTTTTAAACCTGTTTTTACATCATAATATAAAGTAGATTTTCCGTTTTTAATTGCGTAGGCGTCAGAACCATTCATTGGCTCAATACCATCCAAAACTAAATCAGTTTTCTTAGCTAATAACAATTCTTCAAAAGTTGAAGTTGTAGCTTTTTTATCTGCAAATTCCTCTGGAGTCAAGTCTTTTCTTTGACCCTGATTAACAGAATAACCGCTTTTAGTATTCACTACTTGTTTGGATAATTCTCCCATTCCTTCCATTTCAATTTTAAACAAACCTTGTCCTTTAATATCTTTTTTAGAAGTATAAAGTAAAGGTGCTGGTGCTTGCGGGATTGATCCTGAACCAACAGATGCAATAGTTTTTACTCCTGCAACTGCTTTTTCTCCTCCAATTGCTGCGATGTAATTATCTAAAACTGTTTTAACGGTAATTCCTGCTGGAGCTGGTTTTTTCATTTTAGGTTTATCGGTAGGATTACCAAATTTATCAAAATAAAACATTGGAATTTTTAGTTTTTCCAATCCTGGTATAACATCAGTACCTTTTCCGGTAACGATAATTCTTAAATTGTCAGCAAGAAAATATTTATTGGCAACTCTCATAATATCATCGGCAGTTACTGCGTTAATATTTTTGATGTAGTTTTCATAAAAATCTGCTGGCAAACCTTGTGTTTCAATGTTTAATGCATAACGAGCAACAGTTTCTGGTTTCTCTACTTGCATTACAAATTTTCCGATGTAACCTGCTTTTACATTATTTAACACTTCGTCAGAAACTTTTTCTGTTCTAATTCTACCAATTTCTTTCAACGCCTCAACTACAGAACTATCGGTAACAGCATTTCTTACTTGTGCATTGGCTTTGAATTTACTTGAAACGTATTTATTGAATCCAACGCTAGAGTAAGAGCCATATGTCCAACCATGTTTTTCACGTAAATTCATGTTTAAATATCCATTAAAATCGCCGCCAAGAACTTGATTTGCTAATATTAAAGGAAACAAATCTGGATCGGCCAATTTAGTATTTACCGTATTGATAATTGCAATTTCCGACTGTACCGCATTTGGCATATCTACAAAATTAATTTGTGTGTATTGCACGTTGCTAGGATTAGAATAGGATAAATTTGGAGCTGTTGCTTTAACCCAAGAACCAAAAAGATTTTCAACAGCTTTTTTAATGTCTTTCGTTTTTACATCACCAAGAACTACTAAATAGGCATGTTGAGGAACAAAATAAGAACCATAGTTAGCTTTTACATCGGCAAGAGAAATGTTTTTTATAGTTGGTTCTGATAAATATTCGCCCGATGGATGATTTTTGCCATAGGCCAAAACATTTTCAACTCTACCTGCTACAGCGGTAACGTTTTTTTCTTGTGTTTTTAAATTCTCAATTAATTTATCTTTTTCTTTATCAAATTCTTCTTGCGTGAAATTTGGATTTATTGCGCCATCGGCCAATAACTCTAATATTCTTTTAGAATATTTTGATAAACCGCTTGCATAAGCACCTTGCGAAGAAAAACTAATGTCTGCTCCAAGGAAATCAATTTCTTCATTGTATGCATCTTTAGAAATTTTGGTTGAACCATTTCCTAACAATGATGCTAATAAATTACTAACTCCTTTTTTATCTCCTTCGGCATAAGGAGCATTGTCAATTGTTAAACTGAAAGAAACTCTAGGCAGTTTATGATTTTCAACAACTAGTACTTTTAAACCATTTGGTAAAGTAAAGATTTCAGGCTTGTTGATGTTAATTTTTGGGGACGGACCAGGTTTTGGTTGTGTTCTATCTTGTGCTTGCATAATTACCGTAAAGAACAAACTTGATATTAGTATTGCTATATTTTTTTTCATGATTCGTAAATTTATTTGTTATCCGCTTTTTCTTTTGCAGGAACATAGTCTAAAACTAAACGTTGGTTTGGATTTAGATATTTTTTAGCTACTTCTCTAATTTCTTCACGAGTTATAGAATGGTACATTTCTATTTCTGTGTTTATCAAATTTACATCACCGTATAATAAATAAAATGAAGCTAAATTACTTGCAATACCTTCTACATTAGAGTTACTATCCACATAATCACTGTCGTATTTATTTTGCAATTTTGCTAGTTCATTTTCAGAAATTAATTCCGTTTGCAAATTAACAATCTCTTGATCTACTTCTTTTGCTAAATCGGCATTTGTAAATTCCCCTTGAGGCAAACCATATATAATATAGGTACCGTAATCTTCTTGACTTTGGTTAAAAGCACCAATTTCTAAAGCCATTTTCTTGTCGTCAACAATTTTTTTATACAAACGAGAACTTTTCCCATCGCTTAAAATGCTTGAAATAAAGTCTAATACTCTAGCTTCACGAGTTTTCATAGAAGGCGTTCTGTAAGCCAAAATCATCATTGGTTTTTGAATATTTGGATCTTCAAAAGTGGCGTTGATTTGTTTTACAATTGGATCTTCAATAAATGATTGTCTTATAATTGCTGGTTGTTTACTAATAGAACCGAAATATTGTTCAATCCATTTTTTCGTTTGGGTTGGATTGCTAATATCTCCAGCAACTACCAATACTGAATTATTAGGAATGTAGAATTTTTTATTGAAAGCTTGAAATTCTTCTAATTTAGCAGCATCCAAATGTGCCATAGATCCAATAGTGGTCCAACGGTACGGATGTTTTGTAAACATATTTTTCTTTACTTCTTGAAAAATTTGACCATATGGTCTGTTGTCATAACTTTTTCTTTTTTCTTCTTTTACCACTTCATTTTGAGTGTCAACCCCAATTTGATTGATAACTGGGTGCATCATTCTTTCCGATTCCATCCACAAACCAAGTTGTAAACTGTTAGAAGGGAAAACTTCATAGTAGTATGTTCTGTCATCTGTAGTGTTGGCATTGTTTACTCCACCATTGGAAGAAACAATTTTAAACCATTCGCCACGTTTAATATTTTTGGTTCCTTCAAATAAAAGGTGTTCAAAAAAGTGGGCAAAACCAGTTCTATCTGGTTGTTCGTCTTTGGCACCTACGTGGTACATAACCGAAGTTATAACTACCGGCGCTGTTGGATCGTTATGTAAAATAACGTGCATTCCATTAGCTAAATCATACTCCTCAAAAGCGACCTTTTGGGCGTGAGCTGTTCCTCCTAGCATAAGCATTGAACTTAGAGCGATTAAAGATTTTTTCATAAAACAATTCCGTATTAGTTGATAGTGCAATTAGTAGAAACATTGCAAATAATGTTACACGAAAATAGTTATTTTAATTAATTAAACGATAATTCTTATTAAAAAATAAAAACTAGAATAACAGACTGATTATTAACAAAAAACTTTTTTGAATTAGAGTTGTGAGAGAAATATTTATTTGTATATTTGCAACCTTAAAAAAAATTAACTAAACAATATTGTTATGTACGCAATCGTAGAGATAGCAGGGCAACAATTTAAAGTAAGCAAAGACTTAAAGGTTTATGTTCACCGTTTATCTAATGAAGAGGGTTCAAAAGTTTCTTTTGACAAAGTTCTTTTATTAGATGATAATGGCACAATCACTTTAGGCGCCCCAGCTATAGAAGGAGCTTCAGTAGAAGCAAAAGTGTTACAACACTTAAAAGGTGATAAAGTAATCGTTTTCAAAAAGAAAAGAAGAAAAGGTTATAAAAAGAGAAACGGTCACCGTCAGTATTTAACACAAATCCTTATTGAAGGTATTAGTGCTACTGGTGGAAAGAAAGCAGCCCCTAAAAAGGAAGCAGCACCGGTTGTTGAAACTGTAGAAGAAGTAGTGGCTCCTAAAAAAGCTAAAGCTCCTAAAGCGGAAAAAGCAACTGAAGAAGTAGCAGCAGCTCCTAAAAAAGCTAAAAAAACAGATAGTCAAGAGTAATAACTTATAAAACCAAAACATCATGGCTCACAAGAAAGGTGTCGGTAGTTCGAAGAATGGTAGAGAATCACATTCTAAACGTT
>CANGCT010000091.1 GCA_947452415.1 Flavobacteriaceae bacterium | reverse complement strand
TTCTTGGGTGATGAAACCTAATTTTCTTCCGTTGGCTTCCGTTCCAGCAAGGGTTTCGATGAAATAATTCAAGTGGTTTTCCAAGCGAACTTTCTCTTCGGTAATATCGTATTTTTCTAAATAGAAAATTAATTCTTGTTCAAAACGGCTTTCGTCAACAGCAAGTTGCAAGTCTTCAATAGCAGTTCTTAATCTGTTTTTTACGGTTTCAATACGTTCGGCATCGTAGGCAACAGCATCGTTCATTAATGTCATAATGTTGGCAATACGATGCAGAAATTCTTTTTCTAAAGAAACACCTTCATCCATCCGGAATTGCGCCATGTTTTCAAGCGCTTGATCAATCACTTTCTGAATTTCTTTCCATTCGTTTTCATCAATTTCTTCGCGTTCGGTTTTTAATGCATCCGGCATTCTAATAGCCATTTTCATTAATTCCACTTCATCTGCAAGAGGCATAATTGCTTTCATTTGGGCAATATAACCCTTAATGATTGGTACGTTGATTTTAGAAGAAGTGTCTTCACCGGTAATTTCAATATATAAAGAGAAATCAATTTTTCCGCGTTCTAATCGTTGGGACAATTGGTTACGCAAACCCAATTCCATTTCTCTATAAATAGAAGGCATTCGAGTATTTAAGTCTAAACCTTTACTGTTTAGTGATTTTAATTCTACGGTAATCTTTTTGGTTGGTAATTGCAAGGTTGCTTTTCCAAAACCGGTCATGGATTGTATCATTCTATTATTTTAATTGACTTCAAATATATAAAAAAGTGTTCAGTATTCAGTGCTCAGTTTTATACTACTGAATACTGAGCATTAATCACTGATTACTGATCACTCCTCACTTTCTTCTGAGTTACTAAATAAACTCCTACAAAAATTAATAATGCCGATAGTAGTTTTATCCAACTCAGTTCGTCTTTACCCAAGCCTACAGCAAAAATAGTTGCAAAAAAAGGTTGCAAATAAACAAAAACTGCAATAGTTGTGGGGTTTAACTCCCGCATGGAGAGCAAATTGAATAAATAAGTAATAAAGGTAGAAAAAACCACTACAAATCCAATTTTCCAAAGAATATCCATCGGGATAGTAGCCCATTGTACGGCCTGAAATTCATTCCATCCGAAAGGTAATACCATGATAAATCCGAAAGTATAAATCCATTTTACGAAAGTGAATGCGTTGTATTTATCCATTAATTTCTTAACGATTACAAGGTAAATTCCATAAGAAAAGGCATTGGTAAAAACCAATAAATTCCCTAAAGTAGCATTTGGAGCATTCACCATAGATTTTCCGTAAAGGATTAAAGTTATGGTTCCTGCCAACCCTAATAGTATCCCAATTACTTTTCGTTTTCTCATTCGCTCTTTTATAAGAAAAGCCGAGAGAATTAAGACTATCATTGGTGTGGTAACCATTAAAACGGCACCCATAATTGGGGAAGTATAACTCAATCCTTTAAAAAAAGAGAGCATGTTTAAAGCCACGCCAAAGAAAGCAGCGGCTATTATTCTAGGAAAATCGCCCATCGCAATTTTTTCCTTTGGTCCGAAAAAGGAAACTAACCAAAATAAAATCACGGCACCACCTACGCGCATGGCAATAAATCCGAAGGGTTCTACGTATTTTGGCATTACATCTTTGGCAATGGTAAACGTAACGCCATAAATTATCGACACTAAAGTGGCAGCTATTAAAGCCCAATTTCTTTTAGACACTTGTCATGGCTTTAGTTAATTTCAAAATATTGGGTTGCGTATTTCCAATAAAAATTTGATCATTAAAAATTATAACAGGGCGACTCAAAAATGTATAATGTTCTAAGATGTATTTTTTATAATTGTCTTCGGTCAAGGATTTATTTTTTAAATCCAAGGATTTGTACAATTGTGCCTTCTTGCTGAACAAAGCCTCATAACTTCCCGATAACGAATGAAGTTCTTCCAGTTCTTGCTCGGTAATTGGATTTTCACGGATGTCCTGAAATTCCAATTGATTCGAGTTTGGAAGTGATTTAATAATTTTTCTGCAAGTGCTACAAGAAGCTAAATAGTATATTTTATTTGTCATCGGAATTTCTTTTTGCAAAAGTAGGATTTTGAACGGAATATTAAGGAATTTCATGTCAAACCTTTAAAATAGAGTTAAGGAGCTATTATTTTAGTAATTTTTAAGGTTGCTAGGATTATTCTGATTATTTTTGATGAAAATTAGCATAATGACTACATTTACAAAACAGATATCCATTCGTTGGGCCGATTTAGACCCCAATTTTCACATGCGGCATACTGCTTATTATGATTTTGGAGCACAACATCGTATAGAAATTCTAGCACAACAAGGATTGACCATGCAAGTAATGAAAGAACAGCATTTTGGACCAATTGCTTTTCGGGAAGAATGTGTTTTTAGAAAAGAAATCCATCTAGAAGACCAAATCACTATTAGCGCCAAAATTGGAAAGATGAAAACCGATGCATCTCGTTGGACCATCGTTCATGAATTACGCGACTACAAAAACACCCTTTGTGCAGTAATCACTATTGATGGTGCTTGGATGGATACCAATTTACGAAAGTTAGCAGTTCCTACTCCTAAATTGGCATTGGATGTGATGAATTCCATACCAAAAACAGACGATTTCATATTATTATAATTTAAAAAAATTACTATGGAAACTAGTTTTAATATCAACCAAACCATTAGAATAGCATTGCTTAATTTTTTAGAGAATCATTCTTTAGAACAACTAAATGCTATCCCGGAAGGCTTTAGTAATAATCTTATTTGGAATATTGGTCATTGTATCGTAGTGCAACAAATGTTGATTTACAAACTATCCGATTTACCTATGATGATTTCCGATGAAATGGCAGATAAATATAAAAAAGGCGCCAAACCCGAACATTCTGTATGCCAAAAAGAAGTAGACGAAATGAAGGGATTGTTGTTTTCTACTTTAGAAAAAACTAAAAAAGATTTTAGAGAAAAGTTATTTCAAACCTATAATGAATTCACTTCAATGTCGGGTTTTACCATGAAATCGGTAACGGATGCAATTGAATTTAACAACTATCATGAGGCGCTTCACCTCGGAATTATGATGCAAATTAGAAAATTTATATAAACGTAGTATCTTTGCTAAAAACAAACTAAAATGAAATTCAATACTAAAGTAATTCACGGTGGACAACACCACGATAAAGTAACTGGAGCTGTAATGACCCCAGTTTTTCAAACATCCACTTATGCACAAACGAGTCCAGGGCAACCTGTAGGAGATTATGAATACAGCCGTGCTGCAAATCCTACTCGTCAAGCGTTAGAAGATGCTTTGGCAGCGATAGAAAACGGAGCGCGCGGATTAGCATTTGCTTCTGGTTTGGCTGCTACCGATTGCTTGTTGCGCATGTTTAAAGCAGGTGACGAAATCATTGCCATGGATGATTTATATGGTGGAACCTACCGATTATTCACCCGATTATATAAAGATAGCGGTATCAAATTTCATTTTGTAGATATGAACGATTTGGATAAATTCCAATCTTTAATAAATGAAAACACCAAATTGGTTTGGGTAGAAACACCAACTAATCCGTTAATGAAATTGGCCGATATTCAAGAAATTGCAAAAATTACAAAAACACACAATCTGCTTTTTGCAGTAGACAATACTTTTGCAACACCTTATTTGCAAAAACCACTAGATTTAGGTGCTGATATTGTAATGCATTCTGCAACTAAATACCTTGGCGGTCATAGCGATGTTATTGCTGGAGCCTTGATTATAAAAGACAAAGCTTTGGGTGAAGAATTACATTTCAAGCAATTTGCAACAGGAGGAACTCTTGGGCCAATGGATAGCTATTTGGTTTTGAGAGGAATTAAAACCTTGCATTTACGTGTGCAAAGACATTGTGAAAACGGAATTAAAGTTGCCGAATTCTTAAGCAACCATCCCGATGTGGAACGAGTTTATTATCCTGGATTACCTGATCATCCGCACCATAACATTGCTAAAAAACAAATGAGTGGTTTTGGAGGAATGGTTTCGTTTACTTTTAAATCAGGAAAAAAAGCAGATTCTATTTCTTTTTTAGAAAAACTAAAAGTATTCACTTTAGCAGAATCTCTAGGCGGAGTAGAATCGTTAGCAAATCATCCGGCATTAATGACGCACGCATCCATTCCAGAAGATAAACGATTGGAAGTTGGAATTACTGATGATTTAGTAAGATTGAGCGTAGGAGTAGAAGATATTTCCGATTTACTTGCCGATATAGAACAAGCATTTAGATAAAAATAAATCTTTAAATTGATTAAACAAAATAATAAATATTGGAGAGTTGGATTAATTAAAATAATAAATATATCCTAAATTTAATCCAACACACCAGTCATTGCTTTTATTTTCAGTATAAACAGCTTTGTTTGGATTTAATCCATCTACCCAGTCAGAAAAGAAATATTGACCTCTTAATTCTGCAAAAAGAGAATGATAATCAGATAATTTATATCTTGCGCCAATTGCTCCAGTAAGCGACGCGACAGTCATTCCACCATTTCTATATGCTCCAAAATATTTTTGGGGAGTAGTTATTGAAGTGCCCAATTCTCCTAAAGTTGACCCACTGGTTACGCTCACATAATTAATGTGTGGCCCAAAACTCAAATAAGGACTGAAACTTGCGCCTCTGTTATAATCATCTGTTTTAAATGGGTAATATTCCACCTGAAATCCAAGGGAACTAAAAGAGGTAGAACCATACATACCTCTCAGTTGAGACGAAAACAATGAAGTGTTAGATGGGTCAACATATTTTCCGTAATGTTTAAAATCTGCCTTAGTATAAGAGGCTTCTAGTCTTAATTTAAAATTATCCTCTAGACCTCTAAAGTTATTTATTGTAGATACATAATAGGATATGCCAATTGAAAACCCATTGTTTTTTTCAAAATTTTCAAAACTCCCTCTCTCTCCATAATCAGACTTAAAAAATACGGGTCCAGTCATAAATCCAATTTCAGTATAATTACCTCCATAGCCATTTTGTGAGTAGGAAGAAATGGAAATAAATAAAAGGAAAATAGATATTACTGTTTTTTTAAGCATAAAATTAAATTAAATTTTAGGAACAACAAATATATGAAAACAAGATTACTAATGAAATAAAATAAATAAATACTTCTTTAGATGCAAAAAAAAGTAAAAATATAATTATTTGCCCAACATTAATTCAATTATCATCAAAAATAATTGAATAAAGTATAAAAATTATGAGAAATTAAAAAAAATAGCGCCCATATTTTAATAAAATGTATATTTGTCAAATATTACGAAAACGTTTTCTTAAACATTAATATTATTAATTTATGTCACAAAGTATCCACAACTTTATTGAAGCGGTTGCTAAAAAAAATCCTAACGAGTCTGAATTTTTACAAGCAGTTAAGGAAGTAGCTGAAACAGTAATTCCATTTATCGAAGAAAATAAAAAGTACGAAGGCAAAATGCTTTTGGAAAGAATGGTTGAACCAGAAAGAGTTATCATGTTTCGTGTAACATGGATTAACGACAAAGGCGAAACTCAAGTTAACCGAGGTTACAGAATTCAAATGAACTCTGCAATCGGACCTTACAAAGGAGGAATTCGTTTTCATCCATCGGTTAATTTAAGTATTTTGAAATTTTTAGCTTTCGAGCAAACTTTCAAAAACAGCTTAACTACTTTGCCAATGGGTGGAGGAAAAGGTGGAGCTGATTTTGATCCAAAAGGAAAATCGGATATTGAAATCATGAAGTTTTGTCAAGCTTTCATGACCGAATTGTCTAAACATATTGGAGCTGATACTGACGTTCCTGCAGGAGATATTGGCGTTGGCGGAAGAGAAGTTGGCTACATGTTTGGCCAATATAAAAGATTAAGAAATGAATTTACTGGAGTTTTAACTGGAAAAGGAATTTCTTTTGGAGGTTCATTAATCCGTCCAGAAGCTACAGGATATGGCGATGTATATTTTGCACAAAGCATGCTTGCAACTAAAGGCGATAGCTTTTCAGGAAAAACTGTAGTAGTTTCTGGTTCTGGAAATGTGGCTCAATATGCAACTGAAAAAGCAACTGAACTTGGAGGTAAAGTAGTAACAATGTCCGATTCTTCAGGATATATCTTCGATGCAGATGGAATTACCGCTGAGAAATTAGCTTACGTAATGGAAATTAAAAACATCAATTACGGAAGAATTTCCGATTATGTTACTAAATACCCTAATGCAAAATTCGTTGCTGGTAAACGTCCTTGGGAAGTTAAATGTGATATTGCACTTCCTTGTGCTACTCAAAATGAGTTGAACGAAGAAGAAGCTAAAACATTAGTTGCAAACGGATGTATCTGTGTGGCCGAAGGTGCTAATATGCCTTCTACTCCAGAAGCAGTAATTGCTTTCCAAAATGCAAAAATATTATTTGCTCCAGGAAAAGCTTCTAATGCTGGTGGTGTTGCTACCTCTGGTCTTGAAATGTCACAAAACTCTTTACGTTTAAGTTGGACTTCAGAAGAAGTTGACGATAGACTTAAATCAATTATGGCAAATATTCACGCGGCATGTGTAAAATACGGGTCAGATGCCTCTGGTTATATTGACTATGTGAAAGGAGCCAATATTGCAGGTTTCGTTAAAGTTGCCGATGCAATGCTTGCTCAAGGTATTGTATAATAATAGCACTCTTAAAATTTATATGTAAACCTTCTTTCTTTTATGGAAAGAAGGTTTTTTTATTGTGGTATATGAAAATAGATATAATTGCGTTTTATAGTATATTTGCAATTGTAATTTATAGAAAATAATGCTCAAGAGAATTTCCTACATTCTAGTTTTATTCAATTTCGTCTTTGGTTTTTCTCAAAATAATCCAAAGTGGCAAGGCTATTTTTCGTTCAATCAAATTACAGATATTTCAGAATCTTCCCAAAGCATTTTTGCTTCTTCGGAGAACGCTTTTTTTTCTAATAATCTAGATACTAACGATATTAAAACTATAACATCAATTGATGGGTTGAAGGCAGAAACTATAACCGCTATTTATCATAGTGATACAGTAAATAAAACCTTTTTAGGCAATAGCAATGGGTTGTTGTTAATAGTAAATCAAGACGGAACAATTTTATACAAAGCAGGAATAAGAGATGAGGTTCCGGTACCAGCAGGAATTAAGCAAATCAATCATTTTTTAGAATACAACAATAAACTTTATGTTTCCACTAATTATGGAATTTCTGTTTTTGATTTAAACACTTTCGAATTTGGCGATACATATTATATGGGACCACAAGGAACCTACATATCCGTAAAACAAACTTGCATCAACAACGGATTTATTTATGCAGCAACCCAAGGAAATTCTTCTGGAAGTGGAATTAGAAAAGTGAGTTATACCAATCCTTTCTTAAACGATTACAGCCAGTGGGTAGATGTTTCAGGATATTATTGGGATGGAATTACCTCTTTTAATAATTTGGTTTTTGCTGCCAGAACGGATAATAAATTAATGAAATACGACGGGACTTCTTTAGTTCAAATAGCACAATATTCGCAAAAAATTGTAGATATTAGAACCTACAATAACTATTTAATCGTTGCTACTCTCAATGAAGTTTTTATTTATGATGTTAGTATGATACAAGTGTATCATATTCTAAACACACAAATACCCAGCATTACACCAAATTTTACTTGCGCAACGATTATCAATGATGAAGTATACATTGGCACCACCGAAAATGGGGTAGTTACTTCTAGTATTTCCAATCCTTCCCTATTAAATTTTCTACTTCCTGATGGACCCAATGCAAATAAAATTTTTAGAGTAAAAAAAGCACCAAGTAAATTATGGGTGACTTATGGCGCTTATGATAACTCCTCTGTTCCTACTCCAGATTATTCACAAAAACCTATTAGCACCTATAATACACAAATTGGCTGGAATGTCATCCCTACTAGCCAACTGTTTGGCGCGTTATCACTTTCAGATGTTATTCCCAACCCTAAAGATGAAAATGAAGTTTATGTTTGTTCTTTTCAAAGCGGTCTATTAAAAATTAAAAATGGGGTAACCTCCATATACAATGAGTTGAGTTCTCCTCCAAACGGACCTGAAAGTCAACAATGGGTTCCAACAATTCCAAATTATATTTCGGTAAGAATAAATGGTGCCGCATTTGATAGTAAAAATAATTTGTGGATGACTAATGCTTTGGTAAATAAACCTATAAAAGAATTAAAACCAACAGCACAATGGCAATCTTATGATTTAACAAGTTTAATGGAAGATCCTTTTTATGAGAGTTATGGTAAAATAGCAATTGATAAGAACGATACAAAATGGATTCCTTCCTATAGAGCCAATGGGTTAATGGCATTTAATGAAAAGTACAGCAATAAATTCATAAGAATAAAAACAGGATCTGATGGAAATCTACCATCTATCAGTGTTAAATGTGTAGCAGTAGATAATAAAAACCAACTTTGGATTGGAACCATTCGTGGCTTACGAATTATCCCTTCGGTAGATTCTTTTGTTACCGAAACCGATATTCAAACCAAAGCAATTATTATTCTAGAAAATGATTTGGCGCAAGAATTATTTTACGATCAATTTATTATTGACATTGCTGTAGATGGTGCCAACAGAAAATGGGTTGCCATTGCCGATTCGGGGGTGTATCTTGTTTCGTCTAATGGTCAAGAAACTATTTACCATTTCACCAAAGAAAATTCGCCATTGCCTTCTAATAACATAAACGATATAGAAATAGATGGCGTTACTGGCGAAGTGTTTTTCGCCACCGATAAAGGATTGGTTTCTTTTAAAGGAACTTCTACTGTCGCAAGTGGCGATTTGAATAACGTTTATGCTTATCCAAATCCAGTACGGCCAGAATTTACTGGGACGGTAAAAATTGCTAATTTAACCAATAAAGCTACCGTTAAAATTACCGATATTGAGGGGAATTTAGTTTTTGAAACCACTTCCGAAGGAGGCACTATAGAATGGGATACCACTGCATTCGGCAAATATAAAGTTGCTTCTGGCGTATATATGATTTTAGTTTCTGCCCAAGATGGTATTGAAACTACTATTAAAAAAATAATGATAATTAGATAAAAAGTTTGTAGTTTGTTGTTTAACGACAACAAACCCTAAACCACAAACCCTAAACCACAAATAATGTTGGTAAAAACCAAAGCGATTGTTCTTTCCTCTTTAAGATTCCAAGAAAAAAGCTTGATTGTAAAATGCTTTACCCTTTCGGATGGGCTAAAAAGTTATTTCGTCCCGAGTGCCTATTCTGGAAAAAAATCCAATCAAAAAATCGCTTATTTTCAGCCATTAACTTTACTAGAAATTGAAGCCAGCCATAAAAATAAAGGCACTTTAGAACATTTTAAAGATATTAAACTTGCAACAGCCTTTCAAACTATAAATACCAATGTGGTAAAAAGTACGATGGTAATGTTTCTGTCGGAAATGCTCCACCATAGCATTCAAGAAGAAGAAAAAAACGAGGATTTATTCACCTTTTTAGAAACGGCTTTAATTTGGCTCGATACTCACGAAGAAACTTCCAATTTTCATTTGATTTTACTTTTAGAAATAACTAAATTTCTTGGGTTTTATCCAGATATTTCCGATGCTGATGCTAAATTTTTTGTTATGAATGAAGGGTTTTTTACTCCTTTTCAAGGTATCAGTTGCCTATCGGAACACGAAACTTTTTTGTTCCAAAAACTAATTGCTTTAAAATTTGATTCCGACCAAAAAGTTTTTGCAGGAATTGAACGTCAAATACTACTAAAAATTCTTTTGGAATACTATACCATTCACCTCGACGGATTTAAAAAACCAAAATCTCTTGAGGTTTTGAAAGAAGTTTTTAGTTAATATAAATCCAAAAAATTCAGGAGTGTTAATTTGTTTTACTTTTGATATCTTTGAATATTAATTTACCCCAAATGAAGAAATTATTTATCCTTTTATTTTTTGCAAATGTATTTTTTGCAAATGCACAACAGAAATACAATACGGAAACCGACATTCATTATTATGACGAAAGTACCAATAAAAACGATCCGTATATAAATTCTCAATGTACTTTGGATTTTTATTATCCCGAAAATAAAAAGGATTTTGCAACAATTATTTGGTTTCATGGTGGCGGACTAACCAAAGGTAAAAAGCAAATCCCAAAAGCCTTGAAGGATAAAGGCTATGCCGTAATTGGTGTTGAATATAGATTATCTCCAAATGTTACTGCGCCAGCCTATATTGAAGATGCAGCGGCAGCAGTTTCTTGGGTGTTCAATACTATTGAAAAGTATGGAGGAAATAAAAAACTAATTTTTGTTTCCGGACATTCTGCGGGTGCTTATTTGGGAACAATTATAACTATGGACAAGTCGTATTTGGCTAAATATAGCATAGATCCTATGGAAATTGCTGGACTAATTTCTTTTAGCGGACAAGCCATTACGCATTTTACCATCCGAAAAGAGCAAGGAATTAAAAGCACGCAACCAACTATTGATAAGTATGCTCCAATTTTTTACGTTCGCGCAAATACTCCTCCAATTTTGCTCATAACTGGCGA
>CANGCT010000090.1 GCA_947452415.1 Flavobacteriaceae bacterium | reverse complement strand
TTCTTATTTGCTTCGTGGGGTCTTTTTGGAAAAATGCCTTCTTTTGAAGATTTAGAAAATCCAAATTCCAATTTAGCCACTGAAATTATTTCTTCGGATGGTGTTACTTTGGGAAAATTCTATAATGAAAATAGAACGGCTATCAAATATAAAGATTTACCAAAATCTCTTGTTGACGCTTTAGTTTCAACAGAAGATGAGCGTTTTTACGAACACTCTGGTATTGATGCCCGACGTACTTTTGGGGCAGCAGCCAAATTAGGTTCTAATGGTGGAGCGAGTACCATTACCCAACAATTAGCCAAGCTTTTATTTCATGGGGAAGGTTCTAAATTCCTTCCTTTTAGAATGATTCAAAAAGCAAAAGAATGGATTATTGCCGTTCGTTTAGAAAGACAGTATACTAAAAATGAAATAATTGCTTTGTATTTCAATCAAGTAGATTTTGTAAATGGTGCGGTTGGAATTCGTTCGGCAGCCAAAGTATATTTCAACAAAGAACCACGTGATTTAAATGTTGAAGAAAGCGCTCTGTTGGTAGGAATGCTTACAAATCCTTCTCTTTTCAACCCTGTTCGTCGTCCAGGAAAAGCTGTCAAAAGAAGAAACGTAGTTTTAGGACAATTGGTACGTAACCACCATCTTGAAGAATCTGCTAAAAAAATATTAGAGAAAAAACCAATCGTTTTAGACTTTCATCCCGAAAGTCATTTAGACGGAACTGCTACTTATTTTAGAGAATACCTTCGCGATTACATGAAAAATTGGGTAAAAGAAAATAAAAAACCCGATGGAGAAGAATACGATATTTATGGTGATGGTTTAAAAATTTACGTTACTCTAGATTCTAAAATTCAGGAACATGCGGAAGAAGCGGTTCAAGAACATATTAAAAATTTACAAGAAGAATTTTTCATCCAACAAAAAGACAATAAAAATGCTCCTTTTGTAAATCTTTCTGAAATTGAAGTTGATAAAATTTTCAATCAAGCGATGAAAAATTCCGAGAGATGGCGCATCCTAAAAGCAGACGATAAAACCGATGAAGAAATTATCGCTTCTTTTAAAGTTAAAACCAAAATGACTGTTTTCTCTTGGAAAGGAGATCGTGATACCATCATGACGCCACTCGATTCCATTCGTTATTACAAACATTTCTTGCAAGCAGGATTAATGTCTATGGAACCACAAACTGGACAAATTAAAGCATGGGTTGGCGGTATCAATTACAAATATTTTCAATACGATCACGTAGGCCAAGGTGCCCGTCAAGTAGGTTCCACTTTCAAGCCTTTTGTATATGCAACGGCTATTGAACAATTAGGAATGTCCCCTTGCGACACTTTGCTTGACGCTCCATTCATGATTCGAAAAGGACGTCACCATGTAACCGAAGATTGGGAACCTAGAAATTCCGACAATAAATACCGCGGAATGATGACTTTGAAAAGAGCATTAGCCAATTCTGTAAATATAATTTCAGCCAAATTAATCGACCGAACTGGTCCAGAAGCAGTGGTTGAGCTAACAAAAAAATTAGGTGTTTCTTCCGAAATCCCTGTGCAACCATCCATTGCCCTTGGCGCCGTAGACATCACCGTACAAGACATGGTGGCTGCTTACAGCACTTTTGCCAACCAAGGCGTTTACATCAAACCACAATTTATCTCCAGAATTGAAGATAAAAACGGAGCCGTAGTTTTTGAACCCGTTCCCGAATCTCACGATGTATTGAGCAAAGACGTTTCATTTGCAGTAATAAAATTATTAGAAGGCGTTACCGAAGGTGGCTCTGGTGAAAGACTAAGAACCGAAGGTGGTGGAAGCGGCGACAACCGTTGGACAGGCTATCCGTACGTATTTAAAAACCCAATTGCAGGTAAAACAGGAACCTCCCAAAACCAATCCGATGGGTGGTTTATCGGTATGGTGCCTAATCTTGTAACTGGCGTTTGGGTTGGTTGCGAAGACCGTTCGGCACATTTCAAAAGCATCACTTATGGACAAGGAGCAACCGCAGCCTTACCAATTTGGGGGTATTTTATGAAAAAATGTTACGAAGATCCCGACCTCCAAATCTCCAAAGACGATTTTGAAAGACCTGAGAATTTCTCAATAAAAGTAGATTGTTATTCTGCTCCAAAACACGTTGCTACCGATTCTACCAATACCGAAGAGCAGAATCCAGACGAATTTGGCCTCTAGTTTTTTTAAGAAGCCAATCCTGCTATCCGCTTTACCTTTTTAAAGAAAAAGGATAAAGGATGTCGCTGCAAACGAAGTTCATCGAACTCCTATGAAAATAAGAGTAAAGTGGTGTAATCAGGGCTAAGCCATCGGGAAGATTGGGAATCAATTAAACAGTTTTCAAATAAATAAAACTTCTAGTTTTACTATGATAAATAAAAAAGTACACTCGGTTCAAGAAGCGCTTCAAGGTATTGAAGACAACATGACCATAATGCTTGGAGGATTTGGTCTATGCGGAATTCCCGAAAACAGCATTACCGAATTAGTAAAAAAACAAACCAAAAATCTAACTTGTATTTCCAACAATGCAGGGGTTGATGACTTCGGACTTGGATTATTGTTACAACAAAAGCAAATCCAAAAAATGATTTCGTCTTATGTTGGTGAAAATGCCGAATTTGAACGTCAAATGCTTTCTGGAGAATTAGACGTCGAACTTATCCCTCAAGGAACACTAGCCGAACGTTGTCGTGCAGCCCAGTCTGGAATTCCAGCATTTTTCACCCCTGCAGGATACGGAACCGAAGTTGCTATAGGTAAAGAAGTTCGCGAATTCAACGGAAAAATGCACGTTATGGAGCACGCTTTCAAAGCAGATTTCTCCATAGTTAAAGCATGGAAAGGTGATGAAGCAGGAAATCTAATCTTTAAAGGAACTGCAAGAAACTTCAATCCGTGCATGTGTGGCGCAGCCAAAATCACCATTGCAGAAGTAGAAGAATTAGTTCCAGCCGGAACCTTAGATCCAAATCAAGTGCATATTCCCGGAATATTAATTCAACGTATTTTTCAAGGAGTGAAATTTGAAAAACGAATTGAGCAACGAACGGTAAGAAAAAAATAGTGTTCAGTGATCTGTTTTCAGAACTTCAGTTTTTTCAAAACTCGTTTAAAAAGAGCATTATACTTTCTTAATAGTTTAAAAAATATTTTATGTTAACAAAAGAAGACATAGCAAAACGAATTGCCAAAGAAGTAAAAGACGGTTACTACGTAAACCTAGGAATTGGTATACCTACTTTAGTTGCTAACTATGTTCGCACCGATATTTCTGTGGAATTTCAAAGTGAAAATGGTGTTCTCGGTATGGGGCCTTTCCCATTTGAAGGAGAAGAAGACGCCGACTTAATAAATGCTGGAAAACAAACCATTACTACTTTACCAGGAGCAAGTTTCTTTGACTCTGCTTTTAGTTTCGGAATGATTCGTGGGCAACACGTAGATTTAACCATCCTTGGTGCTATGGAAGTATCCGAAAATGGCGACATTGCCAACTGGAAAATTCCAGGAAAAATGGTAAAAGGCATGGGAGGTGCTATGGATTTAGTTGCATCTGCAGAAAATATTATTGTAGCCATGATGCACGTAAATAAAGCAGGAGAAAGCAAAATTCTTAAAAAATGTAATTTGCCCTTAACTGGTGTTGGCTGTGTGAAAAAAGTAGTTACCGAATTAGCCGTTCTAGAAATAACTCCCAAAGGATTTAAACTAATAGAACGTGCGCCAGGAGTTTCTGTAGAACACATCATTGCATCTACCGAAGCCGAACTAATTATGGAAGGAGAAATCCCAGAAATGGTAATTGATTAACTAGTTTCAGGATTGTTTTCATTCAGAGGCACGAGGAATCTCATTATAAAATCCATAGGAAATAGAAGAAAACTGTTATTTTTTCCCCAACAAATACTCTAAAATTACTGGAGAAGCATGTGCAAACGAAGGAGCCTTTTGTGAAATACTAACGGCTCTTTTTTTATTTAATTTATATACCAAATCCTTTTCGGTGGTGAACAACAAAGCTGAAAAGAATGGGTTGTTCAAATACGTTTTCAATATATCGCGAGTAGCAATTATAGAATGAATTTCTATCAATTCTTCTTGGTGCTTGAACTTCAACTCCAATTGCAAAACCCCTTCTTCCAATATCGGACGAACATAAATATTTTTCAAATCGGTATTTCCAATGGTTTTAGCCATGGTTAATTTAGCAAAAGTTCCATCCACCAAACTACTTTGAACGTTGCTATAAAATTCATTAAAGGTTTCTGTAAAAGGCATAATTTTTATTTTATTATAAAAACCTCAAGGTCCAAAAAAGAACTTTGAGGTTTGTCTTGATACTTAATACTCTATTCTTAATACTTAAAGATTAGCAAAGAAGTCGTTTCCTTTGTCATCGGTAATAATAAAAGCAGGGAAGTTTTTCACGGTGATTTTACGAACCGCTTCCATTCCTAATTCTTCAAAATCCACTACTTCCACTTTCAAGATATTATCTTGAGCCAATATCGCAGCAGGACCTCCAATGGAACCAAGATAGAATCCGCCATATTTGTTGCATGCTTCCATCACTTCTTTGGTTCGGTTTCCTTTAGCGAGCATTATCATACTTCCTCCTGCTTTTTGAAACTCCTCTACATACACATCCATTCTTCCTGCAGTGGTTGGCCCAAAACTTCCTGATGGCATTCCGTCTGGAGTTTTTGCAGGACCAGCATAATAAACCGGATGGTTTTTAAAGTATTCGGGCATTGGTTTGCCAGCATCCAAAAGTTCTTTAATTTTAGCATGCGCAATGTCTCTAGCAACAATTAAAGTTCCGTTTAATATCAATCGAGTTTTAATAGGATACTTAGACAATTCCGTTAAAATTTCTTTCATTGGACGGTTCAAATCTACCTCTACTGCTGGCTCCAAATGTGGTGGCGTTGCAGGTAAAAATTGCTCTGGATTTACTTCTAATTGCTCTACAAAAATACCGTCTTTAGTAATCTTTCCTTTGATATTTCTATCTGCTGAACAAGAAACTCCCAACCCAACTGGGCAAGAAGCAGCATGACGTGGCAAACGAATCACTCGAACATCATGAGCAAAATATTTACCTCCAAATTGTGCTCCAATAGAACTTTCTTGACAAATTTGGAACACTCGTTGCTCCCACTCCAAATCGCGGAATGCTTGACCTGCCATGTTTCCAGTAGTTGGTAAATTATCAAAATATCCGGCAGAAGCTTTTTTTACTGCCGATAAGTTTGCTTCGGCAGAGGTACCACCAATAACCAAAGCTAAATGGTAAGGCGGGCAAGCCGAAGTTCCTAAATCTTTAATTCGTTCCCGAACAAATTCCTCCATGGATTTCTCGTTCAACAACGATTTTGTTTTTTGATATAAAAAAGTTTTGTTAGCCGAACCTCCTCCTTTTGCAAGGAATAAAAATTCGTAAGTATTTCCTTTTTTAGCATAAATATCTATTTGTGCTGGAAGGTTAGAACCAGAGTTTTTTTCTTCAAACATCGAAATCGGAACAATTTGCGAATACCGAAGATTTTTATCTTGGTAGGTATTGAAAATTCCTTTGGATAAATATTGGGCATCATCTGCACCAGTATACACATTTTCTCCTTTTTTAGCCATCACAATTGCCGTTCCTGTATCTTGACAAGATGGTAACTGACCTGCAACTGCAACGGATGCATTTTGTAATAAATTATAAGCAACAAATCGGTCGTTGTCACTTGCTTCTGGGTCTTCAAGTATTTTTTTTAGTTTTTGTAAATGCGAAGTCCGCAACATAAACGATACGTCGTTCAAGGCTTCCTGTGCTAATAATTCTAATGCTTTTGGATCTACTGTTAGAATTTCTCTACCACCAAATTGTTCTACTTTTACGTAATCTGAAGTGATTTTTCGGTACTGCGTATCGTCTTTTAATATCGGATACGGGTCTTGATATATAAAGTCCATTTTAAAATATTTAGGATGTGTAAAGTTACGGAAAGTTGAGGAATTTTAAAGGCGTTTTATATCTTTTCCTGCAAGAGTTCCAAAACCTTGTAGAACTAGTTTAAAAAAACCAACTAGCCACAAAAATAGCAGTAATCACACAGATAACATCAACTATTAACATCGTTCCGAGTGCGTATCGGGTGTTTTTAATATTCACAGAACCAAAATAAACCGCAATAACATAAAAAGTGCTTTCGGCGCTACATTGAAAAATACTGCTCAATCTTCCCGTTAAGGAATCGGCGCCAAAAGTGTTCATCGAATCAATTAAAAATCCTCGGGATCCTGCGGAACTAAAAGGTCTAAGCATGGCGACTGGAAGTGCATCGGTAATTTCTTTACTCACTCCCATATTTGAAAAACCAAAAGCAATCCAATTGCTTATAATTTCAAATAAACCGCTATTTCTAAATAACGAAATAGCAACTAACATTCCCAAAACATAAGGAAAAATGGTAACGCCAGTCTTAACTCCATTATTGGCACCAACTACAAATGCTTCATAAACTGTAGTGCTTGCATCTGTAAATTTCTTCTCTTTAATAAAGGAAAAAATCAAAGTGAAAATAATAATTCCAACCAATATTAACGCCGAAAGATTGGAAGTGAAATAGTTTTTACCAATTAAATCCAAATGGTTTACATACATTAATAGACCTACAATAGTAGCAATTAACACCATTAAACCTACAACTAAAGAAGCGCTTTTAAAATTGATTTTTTGTTTAATACCAACTATTAAAAAAGCAGCAATTGTTCCAATAAAAGAAGTAATAATACATGGCAACAAGACATCTGCTGGGTTGCTAGCATTGGCTGCGGCTCTATAGCCAATAATAGAAGTTGCTATTAAGGTAAGTCCTGATGCATGCAGGCACATAAACATTATTTGAGCATCACTTGCCTTATCTTTTTCGGGATTTATTTCTTGAAGACTTTCCATAGCTTTTAATCCAAATGGGGTGGCAGCCGAATCCAATCCTAAGAAATTTGCTGCAAAGTTTAGGGTCATGTAAGAAATAGACGGGTGGTTTTTAGGGACTGTTGGAAAGACTTTTACAAATACTGGACTCAATAGTTTTGCCAATTTTTCTGATGCTCCAGAAATGATTAAAAGTTCCATCAAACCACAGAAAAAAGCCAAATAAGCCATAAGTGGCAGTATCAAATCTAGTAAAGTATTTTTGCAAGTTGGCAAAAGTCCGTCTGATTTTTGAACCCCGCTGTAAATTTTTACTACTTTGTTTTTATAAACATAAGTGGTGTCTGAATTTAGGGTATCTCTATTGATAATAAAGGTTTTGTCTTCCGATTTAGTAATACTGTCTTTAATAAAAGCAGGAATCTGATGGATGTATTGTTCGGAAATTAAAATAGGATCGTCTTTTTTTCCATTTAAAACATGGTCAATAGTATAACTGTTACCAGAAAATAAACTGAAAATTACAAATACAATGGACGAAATGAAAATTACCAACCAAAATCTACTTAATACCATGGGTTATTTTTTGTAAATATAACAAATCAATTGCAATGGCAAAAATCAATTGCATTGACAAAGATCAACTTCAATAAAAAATAAAAGTGTCACACGTGAATAATTTCTTCCTCTATTAACAAATCTTCTTTTCTAAATTGAAGGAAAACTTGGGCAACGGCAATGACGTCTTTTTCACAATAGGTTACAATGCGGTCGATGTCTTTTTCAACGTAAAAAACATGCCCTACTTGACTGCCGTCGATGTCGCCTTTAGGGGAAGGAATACCGAGGATTTTGGTTAGTAATTTTAAGGAAGTGAAATGCTTGTAATCACCAAATTTCCATATACTCAATTTTTGATATATAAAAAATTCAATTTTAAAATTCAATTTAAAATATTAATAAAATATAATTGTTATAATTTAATATTTTCCTCTACAACCCTCCATTAATCATATATCCCTTTAAAATAATGTGTCTAAATAACTTTTTCAAAAATTGTATGTATTTATATAAGTAATATGTTTTATTACCTAATATCACATATTATCATATATCAAAATTACAATAAAAGGATTTAAAATATTAAATTTTCCTTTAAACCTTTTATTTCTATATAATAAATAAAAATTAATAAATTAATAAAATTAAAGATTATGGGGTATAAATATTTAGATAATGAAAATAATAAATTAAGTAGAAAAGTATTGGGGGATTGGATTAAAAATTATAGTATAAATAATTATGGTAGTGAATGGAATTATTGTTTAGGGTTAAGTTATAGATATAATGTAAAGAATTTGAAATGGAGAAATAATGTTAAGGGATTAATTAAAAATTTATATATAAAGGATAATAATTTAAATGGATTTATATTTAATGAATATGATTTAAACTTTCAGAATATTCATCATCATTTAATTATTAAAAGTGATTTAATTAAAGATGAAATAACAAAAATTGTAAATAAAAATTGGAATAAAAAAGGTTTGTTTGATTTAATGATTTATGATAAAGATTTATTTTATTGTAATTATATAACAAAACATTACAATAAAGATGAAGAAAATGAATTTAATTTAATTTTGGATTTAATTTAAATTTTATAATTTCAAAAAAAATATTTATGAAAAAGTTAAAGGAAAAATTCGGAAATATAGATGAAAGAATATTTAATAAATTAAAAAGTATTGATAGGCAGCCAATAGCTAAATATAATAATATGATTAGAAAGATGGATGAATGGGTGGAGGAAATAGAAAATTTAAAGTGTGAAATAGAATTATTAGAAAAAAAGATTATAAATTATGGTAAAGAGTGTAGATTAATTTATGAGAATAATAAACATTTAGAAAAAAAATATAATATGATTTTTAATGTTTCTATAAATAGAAAAAAATTAAAAAATAATATGATTGTAAATTATTGGATGATAAATTTAAAATATAAAGGTTATAATAAAAGTATATATTTAGGAAGTGAAGAGTATGTAAGGAAAATTGTTAATGATGAAATAGGTGAATTTGATTATTTAGAAAAAGAAAAATTGAAAAATCAAATATATGATATGTGTTATGATAAGTTATATGAATTAGTAATTAGAGAAAAAAATTTATTTGATAAAAAAGTTGTGTTTAAAGATTTAATTTAAAATTTTTGGTTCTATTCTCAGCATAAAATAAATTTAATATAGAAATAGAATGAATATATATTTGAAATATATTATTAATCTAAAAATATTAAAATTATGAGTTTATTAAAAGATTTTAAAACAAATTATGTGTTAGTAAAAATTGAAAATTCAAAACTTTCTAAAAAAGAGAAATTAGTTAAAGAGATTAAGAGAGAAATTAATTTAATTAAGAATAGAGAAAATTTAGAATTAAAAAAAATTACTAAAAAAATTAAAGGATTAGATGTTTTTGTGAATGAAAATAGATTTTGGAAAAAAGGTGATGATGATAATTATGTTTTAGTAACATTAAAATATAAAGGTGTAATAGTTGGATTAGAAAATAAAAAAGAATTTTTTAAAATAGATAATGATAAAAATATATTAGTAGAATTTTTAAATAGTATTATTGAATATTTAATTAAAATTGAAGAAAATGATGTAATATGGAATGATATAAAAATAAAATAATATTGATAATTAAAAAACACCTTAACCACCTATTTTTAGGTGGTTTTTTTATGTTAAATAATTGAATATTAGATGTTTAAAAAGTTGTTAATTAGGTTAGAAGTTACTAATTTTATATTAGTATTAAAATATTAATATAAAATATATGAAAGTATTAGGTTATATAAGAGTCAGTTCCAATATCCAAACAAAAGGGTATAGTTTGGTTTTACAAAAAAATAAAATAAAAGAATATTGTAAATTAATGGATTTGGAATTAATAGAAGTATATGAGGATAGAGGGATTAGCGGAATGAGTATTGATAAAAGAAATGGTTATAAGGGTATGATAGAATATTTAGAGAATAATGAAATTGATGGTGTTATTGTTTGGAGTTTAAGTAGGTTAGGAAGAAAAATGACAGATATAGTTGGATTTTTAGATGAATTAAAAAAGAAAAGAAAGAAATTTTTTAGTATTAAAGAAAATATTAATAATGAAGATAAGATTGGAAGTTTAATAATGAATATTTTAAGCAGTATTAATGAGTTTGAAGTTGAAGTAATTAGAGAAAGAATAAGGGATGTAAAAAGAGAAAAGAAAAAGAATTTTTTAGTTTATGGTAATGATGTTTATGGATGGGATAAGTTGAATGGTAAATTAGTGAAAAATGAATCTGAATTTAAAATAATTAGAAGAGTTAAGAGACTAAGAAAAAAAGGGCTAAGTTGGAAAAATATTAGTTGTGTATTGAATGAAGATGGAGTAAAAAGCAAAAAAGGAGGTGTATGGTATGATGGAAGTTTATATAATATGATGAAAATTTATAATTAATAAAAAAAAATATATATTTGTAAAAAAAAAGATATGGAAGAAAATAGAACAGTAAAAGAAAGTAGCGGTATAATACTTTTTTATTTGACACTATCCTAAAAAGTGTGTAAGTTAAAAAATATAGGGGTTTGACTTTTTAATTAAAGTTGCACCCTTTTTTCAAATATAGTTAAGAACTGGTTGAGGATTAATCCCCAATTATGGATTGGCATTGACCATTTTTTGGTAGCTT
>CANGCT010000089.1 GCA_947452415.1 Flavobacteriaceae bacterium | reverse complement strand
ATGGTACTGGAGGTGTTCCTGAGTAGGTTGCCAATAAGGTTCCTGCAGAACTTGTTCCATCATAAACTTTTAGTAAATCGGTATTTGCTTGTGTATTAAAAGAGGTGAAAGTTACCGTTACTTGATCTCCAGAATTTACGGGATTAATAGTTGTGGTGCCTGTAGCTGCTGTAACGTTATTTGGATAATTTCCAGCTTGACCACCAGCATCTACAAAAAATCCACCACAAACTGGAGGCGCAACTAAAGTAGTAAACAAAAATGGTCCAGACCAAGGACTAAAAGTTCCGTTACCGCAATCGGCTCTTACCCAATATTGATATGCTGTATCTGAATTTAAACCAGTAACTGGTGTATTAGTGCTTGAATTTGTTGTAGTTCCGGCAACTGTAGGTACTGGTGATCCTGCGGGTTGCACAGTATATTGCCAAGAAGTTGCAGTTGGACTACTCCAACTTAAATTAGCCCCTGTTGCAGTAATTGTGCCTGCAGCTAGTGTAGTTGGGGGAGCACAATTTAATTGTTGTATTAATAAGTTATAAGAATAAGTTTGTGTTGTTGCATTTGAAGAAAGTACAATGATATAAGTTTGACCTGCTGTAACATTTAAACTTGGAATATTTCTTACTCCTGAACCTGTATTTGCAACACCTGCCAAACAATTTACTCCAACATTTGTGCATCCTTGATATACAAATATACCAGAATTTGTTCCTCCTGGTGTCATAGTGATGCTGATCGCTCCTGTTGTGGCAGCTGTATAAGAATAAAACACGTCATTTCCTGCCATATAATTAGTTGCTGTCCCTGCGCAAGCTGTAGGTTGAGTAACATCATAAGTGTCCGCATAATTAGCTGTAGTATCCGATGTATTATAAGGTAGTGTTGGTGGAACTATTATTGCTGTAGGACAAGTTAAACCTGGTGTTAATGTTGTGAAGGTAAATGGACCAGCCCAAGCGCTATTACTATCTGTACATGTTGATCTAACATAATAGGCATATCCAGTAGCAGGAGTTAATCCAGTAGCAACATAAGGTAATGTTCCGTTATATAAAGTTCCAGCGCCTGTAGGCGAACCTCCTGTAGTTGTATTCACTATTTCTATCTCCCATGAAGTAGCTCCGTTTGGAGTCCAAGATAAATTAGCTGTAGTAGTAGTAATATTTGCAGGTGGAGCTATTAAATTTGTAGGCGCGACACACTGCTGCACCAATTTTACATCATCAACGTACCAACTATTTCCACTCAAACCAGGGGTTGGCTGATTAAACACTCTAACAAAAGCAATATAAACTTGTTGATTTGCATAGGCTGATAGATTAATAGTTTTCAGCTCATAAACATTATAAGTTGCAACTAATGGATTAGCATTATTCCAGGTTTGAATTGTAGTAGAATAATTTGCAGGTGTAGTTTGTGAATCTGCTGTTGTAATAGTATTTACTTTTATTAAATAATTAACATCATCATACGGGTTATTAGCGGGATTGAAACCATTTTTAGTATAAAAAAGTAATTGTCCATTTGCTGGAACAGTAACTAAAGGTGTTGCTAAATAATCTTCTGAAATAATTCCTATTCCATTATTTTGTTTTCTATTAATAAAAGCGGCTTGTGATCCTGCATAGAAATTAGTAGTTGCTCTGTCCCATCTTTTTTGGGGATTTCCTACAACTCCATTATCAAATACAGCCCATTGATTATTTGTAGCCCCTGTTCCTAGTGTCCATGGAGATGTTGAAGCCGGAAGTGCAAGATCTAATCCTGTTGTGTTTTCAAATCCTTCTGTTCCAGGTGTTGGGAATTGAGAATAGCCAACAAAAGAAAACAATAAAGCGTATAGTAATAGGGCAGTTTTTCTCATTATTGTAGATTAATTTTAATAGTTATTGGGTTTAATTGCATAATATCAATCTCCAAATTTAAAAAAAAATCTGAAAATAATAGTTAAAATTTAATATATATAATGAAATTTACTTTTTTTATTTCTTTTTATTTCAATAACAACCAAGAATATCAACAATTGATTAAATTTGTTGCAGATAAATTATTATGATAGAAAAAGAAAAAATAAATTTCGAAAAAACAATAATTGTTGGAATTATAACCCAAAACCAAAGTGAAGAAAAGTTGGTAGAATATCTAGATGAATTAGAATTTCTAACTTACACTGCTGGTGGTGAAGTAGTAAAAAGATTTTGGCAAAAAATGGACAAACCCAATCCTAAAACATTTTTAGGAACTGGAAAAATTGAAGAAATTAATCTTTATGTTAAAGAGAATGCAATATCTACTATTGTATTTGATGATGAACTTTCTCCTTCACAACAAAAAAATATTTCTAAGATTATTGATTGTAAAATTCTTGATAGAACCCACCTTATATTAGATATTTTTGCTCAAAGAGCCGAAACTTCCTATGCAAGAACTCAAGTCGAATTGGCACAATGTATCTATCTTCTTCCAAGATTATCTGGAATGTGGACACATTTAGAACGACAAAAGGGAGGGATAGGAATGCGTGGGCCGGGTGAAACCGAAATTGAAACCGACAGACGTATCGTTCGAGATAGAATTGCCTTATTAAAGGAAAAAATAAAAACCATCGACAGACAAATGTCTGTTCAAAGAGGTAATCGAGGCGCTATGGTTCGTGTAGCATTAGTAGGCTATACCAATGTTGGAAAATCTACACTTATGAATGCTGTTGGAAAAAGCGATGTTTTTGTAGAGAACAAATTATTTGCTACTTTAGATACTACCGTTAGAAAAGTGGTAATAAAAAATATGCCCTTTCTTCTTTCGGATACCGTTGGATTTATTAGAAAATTACCTACTCAATTAATAGAATCTTTTAAAAGCACTTTGGATGAAGTTCGCGAAGCCGATTTATTACTTCATATAGTAGATATTTCGCATCCCGATTTTGAAGACCATATTGATGCCGTAAATAAAATTTTATTAGACATTAAAAGTAATGACAAACCAACAATTATGGTTTTTAATAAAATTGATGCCTACAAACATTTAACTATTGATGAAGATGATTTAATAACTGAACGAACCAAAAGACATTATACTCTAGAAGAGTGGAAACAAACTTGGATGCATACTATAGGAGAAAATAAGGCTTTATTTATCTCAGCAACCAATAAAGAAAATTTCGAGGAATTTAGGAAAACTGTATACGAAGCAGTTCGTGATATTCACATCACTCGTTTTCCCTATAATAAATTTCTATATCCAGATTATGAGGAAGCGGAAGAAGATAAAGAATAATTCTAAAATCAAAAAAACCTTTTAAATTAAAATTTAAAAGGTTTTTTTGATTAATGTCTTTTCTATTTAAAAACCATAATTTACTCCTAAACCAAATACTTCTCTAATTTGTACTTCCGATTTAACCGGGTTGGCATTATCGTCATAAATAGCTTGAAAAGAAACATTAGCAGACATGTATTTATTAACTTTCATTACTAGATTCATTTGATAATCTACATCTACATTTTCCGGTTTGTCCAAATAATTAGAATATAAATTTAAAATGTTTTCCAAAGAAATATTTTCCATCAAATTCAATTTGTAATATCCAGAAACGCTCGCTCCAAATTCGTAGCGAAGAGTTTTTCCTTGTTCCACACCAAAAGATGTACCTAACTTAGTAAACTGCTCATCTACAATAATTAATCTTGAGGTTGCTGGAGCAAAATTAACTTTCAAGTTGTCACTTTTTTTCCATAACATTCCAGGTCCAACTTGTAAATAGGCTGGTGAAAAAAAGTGTGAAATTCTAGTTGCTCCTGTTGGGTCAAAACCACTATCCATTTGAGTTTTAAAATTTAAAAATGCTGAATAATACCAATTTCTAGAAGCTTTTTTTCCAAAAAGCGAATTCCATTCTAATCGATCATCAGTTTTGGTATTTCTTTCAGCACCTTTTAATTTAGTTATACCATATGCTGCAATAAATTTATTATCCCAAACATTTTTACCTTTTTTGTAATTAAAATCATAGTTTAATCCTAAATTACCTGCAATGCTAGAAGTTCCCCCTGCCATCCATGCATTATTAAAAGCAGATTGGTTGAATAAAAAGGTGATTTTACCTGTTTTTTTCCATCCTGATTGCAATTCCTCTGTTTTTAATGCTGCTGCTTTTTCATTCTGAATTAAATTTTCTTTCTCTGCAGTTTGTGCAAAAAGAAATGAAACGCTTGAAAGTAAAGCAAAAGTGAAAATAATTTTCTTAATATCCATATTGTTTATTATTGATTTGCAAAGGTATTTAAAAATGAAATCCGTCCAAAATCATAAAAACGTTCAAAAATTAAATTATTCCTTGTTTTTTAAAATTAAAATAGAGCATGACTAAATAATAACATACTGTTATTGTGTAGATTAATTTTAAATAAAAGTAAAATAAAGCGATGAATTCAGAATAAATAGACGTCCTATTTTTTCGACTAAATACATTAATACTCGTCAATATGCAGTTTATAAAGTGTATATTTGTAGGAATTATCTTCTTTTATAAAGTGGCACTGCAGAACATGCTTCTCCATACATAATGCTTTTTGCAAAGGGCAGCAAATGTTGAATTGCAAATATATAAGCACTTTCTGGAACTGCTTTTTTAGAACAGCCTTTTAAAATAATCGGTTTGTCTTGAAATTTTTTGTAATCTATTTTAGAAAGAATATCTTGATACAAAGAAGTTTCTAAATCGAAAATCGTTCCTAAAACTACCTTTTCCGCATAAGGGGAAACGCAAATAGTCACCAAAATACTAGCCCAAGCGGGAATTATAGCATCGGTAGAACAATAAATGGCAACAAAATGACCTTGATATTGACTCCAATCGTAATTTTTCAATGCTTCCCGAAAGTCTTTTTCCTTCAAAAGAAAACCTTCGAAAAGCCATTGCGAAATATCAATCTGTGTGCGAATTCCTGGAACATAGTAATCCTCCAAATCAAAAACTTGAAGGGAAGAGTTGGCAACTTTATTTATTATTTCATCCATTTTTTTAGTAATCGGTGTTCCCTATTCAGTAATCAATGTAGAAAAAACGGTATACTGAACAATGAACACTTTTTTAAAGCATCCCTAATTCTAACTTTGCTTCTTCACTCATTAAATCCTTACTCCAAGGTGGGTCAAAAGTAATCTCTACTTCACAAGATTTTATTGCATCAATTTTAGTTACTTTTTCTTCCACTTCCCGAGGTAAAGTTTCAGCTACTGGGCAATTAGGTGATGTTAATGTCATCAAAACTTTTACCTCATTTTCTTCATTAATCATTACATCGTAAATCAATCCTAATTCGTAAATATCTACTGGAATCTCTGGATCATAAATACTTTTTAAAATTTTTACAACCGATTCTCCTAAATTAATCTCATCTTTAAATTCTTCCATAATTTGAGTTTTGCGAGAGGCAATGCAATCTCACGTTAATTAGTATTTTTAATTTTTAGCATTATAAGCTAAAGCGTACATTTTTATTTCTTTAATCATCGAAACTAATCCGTTGGCACGAGTTGGAGAAAGGTGTTCCTTCAAACCAATAGCATCAATAAAATCAGTATTGGCATCTAAAATATCAGTAGCTTTTTGGTTGGAAAAAACACGTATTAATATAGCAATAATTCCTTTAGTAAGGATGGCATCACTATCCGCAGTAAAAACTATCTTGTCTTCTAATAATTCGCCATGCACCCAAACTTTGGATTGGCATCCTTTTATAATATTATCTTCCGTTTTGAACTGTTCGTCAATCAAAGGAAGTGATTTTCCTAAGTCGATAATATATTCATAGCGTTGCATCCAATCATCAAATAATGAAAACTCGTCTACGATGTCGGCTTGTAATTCTGTAATGGTCATCTTGGCTTTTTTTTAGTTATTTAGGATTGCCTAATAACACAATTTTTGTTACAATTTTTTCTATTTCTACTGGAGGAGCTCCATGATCAAAATCTAGGCTTTGGTACTCTTTTTCTTTATAAGTAACTTTTAAATTTGCAATTGCTGCACCATCATAAAATCGTTTTTGCGTAGGATCTTTAAAGGTTGCTAAGCTATCTAATTTAACCAATTTAAAAAGACCAACTAACGCATTCCAATCGGCATCTGAAATCTTAGTTGCATCTCCTTTGCTTTCTTCTCCTCGCGTTTTATTTACAAATACTTCGTGATTTTGAATTGTGATTTTTTGATAAAACCCTCTCGTGTTAGCGGTGTATATGATTTTCGCATTAGCAAGTTCATTTTGAGCTTCTTTAGAGCATCCTTTTGCCATAAAAAGGGTAATAAATAAAAGTGCAATTGTTTTCATAGATTTATTTTTTAAGACAACATCATTTTCGCTTTTTGCAAGGCTTCTACAAAGATATCAATTTCTTCTTTAGTATTATAAAAGGCAAAGCTTGCTCTTATCGTTCCAGGAATTTTGAAGAAATCCATTATAGGTTGCGCGCAATGGTGTCCGGTTCGTACTGCAATACCTAATTTATCGATTATCGTGCCTATATCATACGGATGAATACCTTCAATATTAAAAGATATTACAGAGGCTTTATTTACAGCAGTTCCAAAGATTTTTAACCCTTCTATTTGTAGTAATTTTTCGGTTGCATAAACCAATAATTCGTGTTCGTAGGCAGCGATGTCATCAAAACCAATTTCATTCAGATAATCTACTGCAGTTCCAAGTACAATTCCACCTTCTATATTTGGCGTTCCTGCTTCAAATTTATGAGGTAAATCGGCATAAGTGGTTTTCTCAAAAGAAACCATGGCAATCATTTCGCCTCCTCCCTGATAAGGTGGTAATTTGTGCAACCAAGCTTCTTTTCCGTAAAGGATTCCAACCCCAGTTGGGCCACAAATTTTATGGCCAGAAAAAACATAAAAATCACAATCTAACACCAGAACATCGGGCTTCAAATGAGGAACAGCTTGTGCACCGTCAATTAAAATTGCAGCGCCAAATTGGTGCGCTTTTTCAATCATGTATTCAATTGGGTTAATTGTTCCCAAAGCATTGGAAATGTGATTAACGGCAACAATTTTAGTTTTATCAGAAAGTAATTTATCGTATTCTGACATGATTAATTCCCCATTTTCATTCATCGGAATTACTTTCAAAATAGCACCTGTTCGTTCGCATAACATTTGCCAAGGAACAATATTACTATGGTGTTCTAAAGCCGAAACCAATACCTCATCGCCCGATTTTAAAAGGGAAGCAAAGCCGTTGGCAACTGCATTAATAGCATGGGTAGATCCCGATGTGAAAATTACTTCGTGCGGGAATTTGGCATTAATATGGTTTTGTATTTTACGTCTAGAAGACTCATATGCATCGGTTGCTAATTGACTTAAAGTATGCACCCCACGATGAATGTTCGCATTGATCTCTTCGTAGTATTTGGTAATCGCATCAATAACCACTTTTGGTTTTTGCGAGGTGGCTCCGTTATCGAAATAAACAAGTGGTTTTCCATTCACTTTTTGAGTCAATATTGGAAAATCAGCACGAATCTTTTGTAGATCTAACATTATTATTTAGAATTTTTCTAAATACAAAAGTAATAAAATTGAAGTGGATTTCTACCAAACAGATGTTAATAATTGTTATTGTTTAATTTGAACCAATGTTGTCCAATAAAATCAACTTCACCAATTGTTAATCTTTTAAATATAGGCGCAAAAATTTTTAATATTCTCGCAAAGTCACAGGGCCGCAAAGGAATTAGAGATAAACAGTGCCTTTGCGTCTTAGCGAGAATAAAATATTTATATAGTCGTTTTGACTTTTGTGGAAAATCGTATACCTATCGAAAGTTAATTTTCCTAAATTGCAACCCAATTCAAATACATATGAAAAAATTTCTTACCTATTTCGCCCTTGGGCTACTTGCTATATTAGTTTATTTCGGTATTACCACCTATCCAAAATTGGATTTAATATCGGGTTTTTCTGCAAAAAGTATAGCGTCCGGACATTTTATAGATAACCGTTCGATAGAGATAATTGAACAAGGAGATAATGATATTCCGTTAGTAAATATGGCGACTAATTCCATTAATGATACTGGTAAATTTGCCACTTCAAGTGTTAACGAAATCATGGAACGCAAAGCAATTTACCGAGAGGGTTTGGGCGCAACATTAATCAACAAGGATTTTGATACTAGCAAGCCTTACGAAGTTCCGAAAAGGACTAAAAACACTACTAATTTACCTTTTCCGTACGGAAACAATGAGCCAAAAGACACCGTTTTTTCTAACATTGATTACAAAAAATTAAATGCTATAGTAGCAAATGCATTTGATAAAGAAGGGGAGAAATCAAAGCGAACTCGTGCGGTTTTAGTAATTTATAAAGATAAAATTATAGCCGAAAAATACGATACGAATTTCAATAAAAATTCTAGGCTTTTAGGCTGGTCGATGACTAAAAGTATCACAGCTACTATGTTCGGAATTTTACAAAAACAAGGTAAAATAGACGTTACAAAACCTGCACCAATTACCGAATGGGAAAACGATGAACGTGCCAAAATTACTTTGAATGATTTACTTCACATGAATTCTGGCTTGGAATGGGAAGAGAAATACGATAAAATTTGTGATGCTACTAGGATGCTCTTTCAGGCAGAAGATATGAGCCGAGTGCAATTAGAAAAACCCGTTGCATTCGCACCCAACACCCATTGGAATTATTCGTCAGGAACTACCAATTTATTGTCTGGGATTTTAAGAAAACAATTCAAAACCCACCAAGAATATTTAGATTTTTGGTACACTAATTTGTTAGATAAAATCGGGATGAATTCGGCTTTAATAGAAACCGATATGGCTGGGAATTATGTGGGTTCGTCTTACGGATGGGCAACCACAAGAGATTGGGGAAAATTTGGTTTATTGTACCTTCATAAAGGCAACTGGAATGGCGAACAATTGTTTGACAAAAGTTGGGCAAAATATGTGGCAACACCTACCAATACTTCCAATGGAAGATATGGAGCACAATTTTGGTTAAACTCTGGAGGGCACTTTCCAGATGTACCAAGAGAAATGTATTATGCCAGCGGATACCAAGGGCAAATGGTTGCTATTTTCCCAAGTAGAGATTTAGTAATTGTACATCTCGGATTAAGTGAAAAATTTGACTTTAATGGTTTTTTAAGTGGGGTTATTTCAAGTTTTTCAAAAAAGAACTAAGATAAAAAACAAAGAGCACAAGGTTAAAAATCTTGCGCTCTTTTGATAATTTTATCAGTATTATTTTACAAAT
Organism: Flavobacteriaceae bacterium; assembly: GCA_947452415.1. Lineage (GTDB taxonomy): Bacteria > Bacteroidota > Bacteroidia > Flavobacteriales > Flavobacteriaceae > Flavobacterium. The sequence continues at coordinate 1,440 of CANGCT010000089.1, read as the reverse complement.
CAAATCCTAAATTCACTCCTAATTTGGTAGCGATAATTTTCGTAATTCGTTGTTTTAATTCTGGTATTTTAATGCTTTCGATAACTTCGTTAGAAAAGGCATACATCAATAAAGCCTTGGCTTCTTTCTTCGGAATTCCGCGTTGTTGCATGTAAAACATAGCGCTTTCATCCAATTGACCAATAGTACAACCATGCGAACATTTTACATCATCAGCAAAGATTTCTAGTTGCGGTTTGGCATTAATCGTCGCTTTATCTCCCAATAAAATATTATTGTTTTTTTGAAATGCATCTGTTTTTTGGGCTTCTTTTTCAACATAGATTTTTCCATTGAAAACACCTGTAGAACTATCGGCTAAAATAGTTTTATAATTTTGATGGCTTTCACAATTTGGAGTAGCGTGATTTACCAAGGTATAATGGTCTACATGCTGCTTGTCTCCAATAATAGTAATTCCTTTTAAAGTAGAATCTATTCGTTCGCCAAAATGATAGAAATTTAGGTTGTTTCGAGTGATGTTACCACCAAAAGAAAAGGTATGAACCGAAACTCTGCTTTCTTGTTTTTGAGAAATATAAGTATTATCCACTAAATTTGCGGATTGTAAATCATTTTGAATTTTATAGTAATCAACGATGGCGCGTTTTTGTGCAAAAATTTCGGTAACAGAATTCGTCAACACAGGATTTTCATTCAAACTTTGGTGTCTTTCTATAATTTGAACATGGGCATTTTCGCCCACAATTACCAAATTTCGGGGTTGCACCATTAAGGCATCTTCCACCCCTGTCGAGAAATAAATAATCTCAATTGGTTTTTCAATTACCTTGCTTTTCGGGATATTTATATACGCTCCTTCATTTGCGAAAGCGGTATTTAGAGTAGTTAAACTTTCTTCTTTGCTGGCAATTTTATTGAAATATTCATCGATAATCATCTTGTATTTTGGCTTTGTCAAAGCAGAAGACAACAAGCAAACATCCAATCCATCGTGGGTAGTTGAAGATAAAAACGAAGAGAATTTTCCGTCTACAAAAATCACTTTGTAGGTGTCAATTTCGTGCAAAAAGTATTTTTTTACTTCTGCAAATTCAATAGAATTTTCGTGTTTTGGAAACACCGAATACTCATTTTTCAAAATGGCATTCAGCGAAGTATATTTCCAAGCCTCCTCTTTTTTAGTTGGGAAGCCTTTATTTTCGAAGTTTTTTATTGCTAAAGTACGAACATCGTGTAACTGAGAAGTCACATCGATTTGCTCTTCGAAAGCCATGAAAGACGATACTAATTTTTCTTTTAAATCCATTTTAATTTGTTTATGGTTTATGGTTTTTAGTTTATGGTTACAAGAACCATAAACAATAAACTACAAACAGTTAGACTAATTCACTTTTAATCCAATCGTATCCTTTTTCTTCTAACTCGTAAGCCAATTCT